>NZ_JBEOOL010000140.1:0-427 GCF_040309225.1 Pseudoalteromonas sp. GW168-MNA-CIBAN-0100
AGCCATGATAGTCTTCTAAAAACAGCCTCCAAAGAGGTGTCGCATAAATCGGATATTTGTTTGATGTTATGCCAGTTTACATCGCCATCAGTCAAAGGCTTAACCAATCGCTTTGGCATTAGTAGTCCAGATGCAAAACCATTAGCTTGGCGTTCTAGCGGATCTTTAAAATAATCCCCAAGCTCAGAGTTACCACACTCAAAGTCTTTAGAGTGGCCCTGCATAATGTGCATACAAACGTGGCCTGTTTCATGTGCCGCAGTGAAATTTAGCCGCCGGGAATCTGGAATATTGCTATTAATAATAATTCCTGCCCCGTCTTGATTGCCGATTGCCTTACCCAAAAATTGGTCGGATACAAATGCATGGAATTCCACTCTGATAGGAAAGCTCTCATCTGAAATGGTATTAATAAATTGATTTACTT
>NZ_JBEOOL010000141.1:0-426 GCF_040309225.1 Pseudoalteromonas sp. GW168-MNA-CIBAN-0100
CGCCAAGCCCTCTAAGGCACTGCGCACTTGATAAACTTCTATCAAGCGATCTGCTGTTAACGATACAACTCGGCAACCTATGTTGGCTTTACGCTCAACTAAATAACAGCTTTCTAAACGATTTAACGCTTCACGCAGCGTTGCACGGCTCACTCCATAACGCTTTGCCAGTTCTGGCTCAGATATTTTACTGCCTTGTGCTATGCTGCCCTCTACTATTTCTCGGCGCATATTTACAAACACTTGATCTGATGCGGTTGTAATAGGTGTTTCATTTAACAGGCTTTGCGTCATAGGTTACTATTAGATTGTCGACAATTTATAAAGCCACTATGAACTCACTACCACTAAGTGTCAACCCTAAAACAGTATGTAAAACTTAAAAAACACACTTATTGTCGACATCATTAGCCTAAAGTATAATAA
>NZ_JBEOOL010000142.1:0-426 GCF_040309225.1 Pseudoalteromonas sp. GW168-MNA-CIBAN-0100
CCCCTAACCTCTTTATAAATAATTTACTTAAAACTATGTTTGCAAATGTATTTTAGCCTTTTTGAACCTCAAAGTGGTTAAAGTAAACTACCCATCGACGCCACTTCGTGTCGAACAATGGGTTTTCTCGGAGTTTTTTGGATAAAATAACGTGTCTGGTTTTATTTCTAACTGAAACTTACTGTGACACGTTAAATTTTTATTCTGATTTATTAGCTATTTTTTGTAAATTCTCGTGAATTTTGAATAAAACGATAAGTAGTTCACACCAAATTCTAGCGCCAATTACACCACCAACAATAATACCAAGCCCAGTCCAAAAACCACCACCGTACTGCATAAACATAGTACTTACACCAGAAATTACAGCACCTAGTAACATTAACCAATATACAAAAGTAATGATTTTAGGTGTCAGCATAGATT
>NZ_JBEOOL010000143.1:0-424 GCF_040309225.1 Pseudoalteromonas sp. GW168-MNA-CIBAN-0100
CTACCAGCTTAGATACGGGTACTAATTCAAAACCTTGTTTGCTGAGCTGTGGTAAAACGTGGCGTAAAAATGCGATTGTTTCAGGGTAGGGGTGGGCAATTGCAATGGCAAACTTATGCTCAGTAGCGTGTTGTTTTAGCTCATCTAGGCGCAGTTGTAATTGTTCTGGTGTGGTTATGTTATCTAAAAAAATATGACGGCCAATATTTTCAACGCCTAAAAAGTTAGCGGCATTTTGTGCCTGGCTTAATTCAGTGGTGCGACTATCTAAAAAGTATAAATGTCGCTTTTTAAGCACTTCCATTATCCACCTCATAGCTTGACCTTGCTGGGTGAGCGCCGATCCCATGTGATTATTAACCCCTTTAACTTGCGGTAAACTGGCCAAAGCAGTGCCAAGTATTTGCTGTATCTGCTCTTTATT
>NZ_JBEOOL010000144.1:0-423 GCF_040309225.1 Pseudoalteromonas sp. GW168-MNA-CIBAN-0100
ATATAACCGTGACCGATGACGTACTTAACTTACTCGATAAGCTCGCTACTCGCTTTACCCTTATAGCCATAACCAACGGCAATGCCGATGTGAGCCAGTTTAATTTAAATAATAAATTTAACTTGGTACTGCAAGCGGGTTTACACGGTAAAGCTAAACCGCACAATAACTTGTTTGATCAAGCAGCTACACATTTACAGGTGCCACACAAAGCTATTTTACACATTGGTGACAGCCTAGATAGCGACGTGCAAGGCGCTAATAATGCCGGCTGCCAATCTGTATGGTTAAATAACCAAGCTGCCAACTATACTTACAAAGGCCTTGCCGATATTGAAATAACTAACATTAATGCCTTATCACATTTAATTTAAGTGCACGTGTACTAGTTTAATATAAATCAGTAAACAGATAGGTTAGAGT
>NZ_JBEOOL010000145.1:0-421 GCF_040309225.1 Pseudoalteromonas sp. GW168-MNA-CIBAN-0100
GTGCTGCTTTACGAAAATAATTTTTGTTTAACGTGCTCAGCAAAACCACTACCAGCTTCTAAGTAAAAGTTATAGGTAGAATTTACACCCATTTCTTCTAACTCTTTTTGCTGATCAGGGTAGTTAGCAATAGCGGTAACTTGCCCTTTATAACCCGATGCTTTTAATTGCTCTAACGCAAAAATATTTTGCATATGCTGTGGCATTGTTAGCATGACCATTTCAACACGAGAGTGATTTACGCGCTGCCAAAAGTCAGGGTCGGTCGCATCTGCTATTAATACATTTCTTCCGCGTTTTATGTGCTTATCAACTACTTCAGGCTTTATGTCTATACCTGCAACTAGCTGTGGGTGCGTAGCATTTATTGTTTCATAAGCACCTGTGCCAATTCTGCCCATGCCAAATATAACAATTTTAG
>NZ_JBEOOL010000146.1:0-420 GCF_040309225.1 Pseudoalteromonas sp. GW168-MNA-CIBAN-0100
CAATTAAGTTGAATTTAAAAGGAGAATCGATACGAAAACAGTTAAATGAATTGACTGATGATGATCAGTTAAGTTAATTTAAAAATGGCTCTACAAAATGATAAATCAAGCGATCAAAGCTGATGAGAATCGGTGATCAAAGTCATGAGAATACGCACTTTACACTAAGCTTGGTTAAACTCTGATCCGTAATTATAGCCAGCTAGTTAAATACTGATCTGTTGCGGGTAGCTACTTAACTGAACTGGTTAAAAGGTTTACTAAACTTGAATTCAAGTATTAAACTGTAATGATAATTTTATTTTCTTTAATTAGAGGTTTATTTGAGGAGTGGGGAGGAAACAAGGCAGCTTTACGCGCCCATGGCTGGCCTATTGCAAACAAATTCAATGCAGTTAACGTCAAAAAGCGACTAGAGAT
>NZ_JBEOOL010000147.1:0-420 GCF_040309225.1 Pseudoalteromonas sp. GW168-MNA-CIBAN-0100
CCATTGATGATGTTGCACTGGTTTGAGCTTTGTAACTACTTGGGCTGATTTACCTAAAGATGTGATTTACATTGCTCGATCTTTTATTACTCAAGCAAATAAAAGTAAAAATGCCACTTAACATAAGTGGCATTTTTTTGCTAAGTAATAGCATTCATTTAATTAATTAAGTTTATAAATTAAACGTACGTGATACGGCCAACACCAGGCGCTCATCTGCGTAGTCGTAATCTAAGTGCATATTCTCTCCAGCTTTGATCACCCAATTGCATTAACTTTGATCGCTTATTCTCATTAAGCTTTGATCACTAAAATCACTTGTAAATGATCACTTTTATGCTCTTAATGATTTTGCCGATCAAAGCTTAATACCACTCGTAACCGAGTTCACGTTTTATCATTTTTGTAGGTGTGTTAAAC
>NZ_JBEOOL010000148.1:0-419 GCF_040309225.1 Pseudoalteromonas sp. GW168-MNA-CIBAN-0100
TTAAAAGTATTTTCACCCCACCAGAGGGCTCCTTTAACACTCGAATTATTGTTGAATTAAGAATGCCACGCACATTACTGGCATTTTTAGCTGGCAGTGGTTTAGCCATTGCCGGGCTTATTTTGCAAACCGTGACGCGTAATCCGTTAGCAGATCCTTATTTATTTGGGATATCGTCTGGGGCGTCTTTGGGGGTTGTTATACTCATGGCGTTTGTGGGCATTAGTGCGGGCTTTGCATTATCGGCAGCGGCATTGGCTGGCAGTTTAGTGGCTATGAGTTTACTTATATTGATTGCAGGGCGGCAGCAAAGTGGGCAAGTAGAATCTATGCTGCTGGCAGGTGTGGCCTTGTCATTTTTATTTAGCGCCTTGACCAGTTTATTACTTTACTGGAGCGACCCACAGGCGGTTGCGGCT
>NZ_JBEOOL010000149.1:0-418 GCF_040309225.1 Pseudoalteromonas sp. GW168-MNA-CIBAN-0100
TTTTCAAACTGTCATTACGTCTAACTTATCAATACACTTAAATGCTAACCCAGTAATTATAATTTAAAGGCGACATTACGGATGTTACACGTTAAACCCGAACAGTCGCAATTGTGCGAAGCAGCACTCATTAAGCGTGTTAAGTCGGGGGATCAAGCTGCATACACACTACTTTATGAACTACACATAAAACGAGTATACGGGTTATGTTTACGTTTATTAGCTGATCAGTCGCATGCAGAGGATGCGGCCCAAGAAGTGTTTGTACAGGTGTGGCACAAAGTAGCGCAGTTTGATGGGCGCTCGCAGTTCTCTACTTGGCTTTACAGCGTAGCGAGTAATGTTGCGATTAATTACTTACGCAAACAAAAAAATTGGCTGCAAAAAGTGGTGAGTATTGAGCACAGCGGTATGGATG
>NZ_JBEOOL010000150.1:0-417 GCF_040309225.1 Pseudoalteromonas sp. GW168-MNA-CIBAN-0100
ATTATCTTCACCCGGTAATGCCGCGCTACCAATGCGAGTGCGAACTGCGCGTGCCTTATCATGCTGAGTTAAGTAAGCATTAAAGGTGGTCATTTTATAGCTTAGCTTTAACGAATCGCCTGCTTTAAATGGTTTTTCAGGTACCCAGTAGCTCACTATGTTGTCGTTTGTTTCTGTATCTGTCGGTATTTCTACCAGCTCTACTCGACCATTTCCCCAGTCACCTTCAGGCTCTATCCACAGGCTAGGGCGGTTGTGATAATGCGCTTCAATATCAAAGTAATTATTAAATTCACGATCACGTTGCGCTAAGCCAAATCCCTTAGGGTTCTCGTATGAAAAAGAGGTTACGCTAAGTTGCGACGGATTATTAAGCGGACGCCAAATCCAGTTGTTATCCTGAGATTGGGTTAACAG
>NZ_JBEOOL010000151.1:0-415 GCF_040309225.1 Pseudoalteromonas sp. GW168-MNA-CIBAN-0100
GCCACAAAGCATTCAATTTAAGTGTGGTTGTACCCGCGAAAAAACCATGACTGCATTAGTTAATATTGGCCAACAAGCGCTACTTGATGATGTTGCTGAGCATGGCGAAATCAAAATTAGCTGCCATTACTGTCTAAAAGATTATCTTTTTGATGAGCAAGATGTGAAAAACATTTTTAACTAATCACGCATTAAATCTAAATTATAAAAAAGTCACATGCTATGCGGCTTTTTTTATAATTTTAAAATGACACCGGTATCATAAAAATAGCCGTTTTTATGATACCGGTGTCATTGAAATTATTCATGTTTTTTACCCAATATATGTGTTTTTAACACCTTCATAAGCTCGAATATCCTTAGCTCATCTGTTACTATAATCGCAGCTTAAAGGTTAACAAGACCCAGGCTATCC
>NZ_JBEOOL010000152.1:0-414 GCF_040309225.1 Pseudoalteromonas sp. GW168-MNA-CIBAN-0100
TATTTGCACAATATGTAAAAACCAATTTACCAGCACTAATGCCTTTTGCAGAACAAGCATTAATAGCGGTTAAAAGCAGCGGCTTAAAAATGGCGTTAGTAACAGGCAGCGCTCGCCACGAAGCAGAACCAATATTAAAAGGGCTTGGCTTTTATGATCTATTTGACGCAGTAGTCACTAAAGATGATGTTATTAATCCAAAGCCAGCCGGAGATCCTTACTTATTAGCACTCAAGCAGATAAATGTAGCTGCTAAAGATGCCATTGCAGTAGAAGATACCTTTACCGGAGTAACTGCAGCAAACAACGCCGCTGTAAGTGTTGTGGCGATTGCTAATAGCCATACGCAAAACCATGACTTTAGCCAAGCCAGTTACCGTATGGATGATCTGCAAGAGTTTTGGCAATGGCTGC
>NZ_JBEOOL010000153.1:0-414 GCF_040309225.1 Pseudoalteromonas sp. GW168-MNA-CIBAN-0100
ATTCCCAGATTTTTGCGGCTAATTGTTGCTTATTCATTGGTTCTCTTTTTTAGTTATGTGCGAGACTTTACCTGCCTCAAACTCTTGAATTCTATCTTGCAGTTCTTCTATTAAGTTTTGCTGGGCATCAACAATTGAGCACAACTTATCTCTTTGGTTCTGGCAGTCTTTGAGCTTTTCTTGAAGCTTGCGTTTACGATTGTCTTTTTGCTGCGAAACTTTTTTTTCTTGGCTTTCTTGGAGAGCCGAATATTCTTGTATTTCTAGAACTAATAATGGATAACGACTTTTCTTAAGCGCAGAAGGATCACGTCCTGCTTCTTTTGCAACGTTATTCTGACTTAAAGGGGTGCCTTTTGGAAGGATAACAGGCTTATTTCGCTTAAGCCTTTCAAACGCCTCCCTAAATAGCTC
>NZ_JBEOOL010000154.1:0-414 GCF_040309225.1 Pseudoalteromonas sp. GW168-MNA-CIBAN-0100
GTATTCAATTCAGCACGCATCTGGTTATGATTACGGCGATAATTTTTTCTTTATTGATTACAGTAAAGACGACCTTGAAGACGGTTTTCAAGACCGTGATTTTTATGGCGAATGGTATTCAACCGTTAGCCTATCAGCTATTACCGGCCAACAGATTGGTTCAGGCGCGTTAATTGATGTTGGTTTAACCGCCGGTATTAACGTAGCAGGAGACGCCAAGGTAATGAAATATTTACCGGGTGTTAAATTAAGCTGGGATGTACCTGGTTTTAACTTTTTTCAGACATTGGTAACTGCCTACATTGATGACAGTGAAGGCGTAGCAAAAGGTGGTGCACCTATAGAAACTAATAGCTGGATGTTTGATGTTGCGTTTGATTACCCTTTTATGATCGGCACGCAAAAGTTTAATGT
>NZ_JBEOOL010000155.1:0-411 GCF_040309225.1 Pseudoalteromonas sp. GW168-MNA-CIBAN-0100
GTCTAAGCCCGTTTGTTGACAGCGTTGAGTATCAATAAAGAACTGACTTTTTTCTGATGGACCTAGGCCAACTTGTGCTAAAGAGGGTGCTCTAAAGCCTTGTGCCCATGAGCCACGAACCGTGATTTCATCACTAGGTGCCCAGCGAAGTGCAACTTTTGGATTGGTAGTTGTGCCAAAATCGCTATAGTCATCGTGACGTCCAGCAAGTTGCAATTCTAATGTATCAGCTAGTGGAATTGAAAATTCAACATAAGCAGCATATTGATCGCGCGATGCTGCGGCTGATACAGCTTCAGTACCAAAAATTAAACCGCGACGGAACTGATCATCAGGGATATCTGTAACGTCTTCTTCGCGGTACTCAATACCGGCTGCCATCATCACCACATCGTCGCCAAAGCTAAATGC
>NZ_JBEOOL010000156.1:0-410 GCF_040309225.1 Pseudoalteromonas sp. GW168-MNA-CIBAN-0100
CGGTTATGCCGAGTGCGTGAAAGTAACCTTTGATATAACAGCCGTGACACTCTATAAACTGATTGAATACTTTTTTGAGATTATTGACCCTTACAGTGTTAATAAGCAGGGTAACGATGTTGGTTTAAAATACCGTAGTGCTATTTATAGTAAAAAGCAATGTCACTTAACAATTGCAAACGACTATATAAATCAACGCGCTGATGCAGATAAAATAGTGGTACAAGTTCAGTTGCTAACCAATTATGTTCCCAGCGATGCAGAGCACCAAGACCGGTTAACTAATTTTCCCGATGACTATTGTCATATCCCACCTGAGTTATTACATAAATATAAATCGAAATAAAGTTAAAGTCTGCTATATCAATTATGCTAAGAGCAACTGTTTCTCTCATCAGTAAGCTCTGTGG
>NZ_JBEOOL010000157.1:0-410 GCF_040309225.1 Pseudoalteromonas sp. GW168-MNA-CIBAN-0100
ATTATGCTTTAGCTACAACTTATGATCTATATCGTGAGTATGGTGGCACAAATAAGGTTGCAAAAGGTGCAAAATTAATTGAAGAGCTGAAAGATAAAATCAGAGCAGATAAAAAGTTATAATAAATAGTTTAAACAAAATAAAAGAAAAGGACAGGCATAAAAAATCAACAGTGCTGTGAATTAAATCCTGGTATTTTCTAAGCCATTTTCCTAAGTGGATTAGACTATGGATGATTATATACCAGGCTAAGTGCTAATAAACTCATTTTAACTAGGAAGTTAGGGAAATAAAATGAGTTTAATTGAAACAAACACAAAGAAGAAAATTATAATGACACCCACGCTAATCACTTTGAAAAACTAGGGTGGGTGTCAATGTTATTCACTTGATTTCGCTATGCGTATTAT
>NZ_JBEOOL010000158.1:0-409 GCF_040309225.1 Pseudoalteromonas sp. GW168-MNA-CIBAN-0100
GTGCTTATTTTAGCCACTTTGTAGATAATATTAGCGATGAAAATTTTGATCGTAATAAAATCCTCATTACCGTACACCCAGAGCACCGAGATATATG
Source organism: Pseudoalteromonas sp. GW168-MNA-CIBAN-0100 (assembly GCF_040309225.1). Taxonomy (NCBI): domain Bacteria; kingdom Pseudomonadati; phylum Pseudomonadota; class Gammaproteobacteria; order Alteromonadales; family Pseudoalteromonadaceae; genus Pseudoalteromonas; species Pseudoalteromonas sp. GW168-MNA-CIBAN-0100. The sequence continues at coordinate 98 of NZ_JBEOOL010000158.1, forward strand.
GTATTGGCTAATTCCCTTTAGTGATGGCACCGCAAGTATTGGTGTTGTAGCAGAGTCTGAGCGTTTTAATGACGACGAAGCAGAGGTAATGTTAAATCGCTTTTTAGAGCAAGATCCACATTTAAAAGCACTGCTAGCTAAACGCGAATTAATTGGGCCAGCTCGCAGCATAACAGGCTACTCCTCTAATGTGAGTAAGCTGTATGGACAGCACTTTGCGCTATTAGGCAATGCGGGAGAGTTTTTAGATCCGGTGTTTTCATCAGGAGTAACCATTGCGCTTAAATCAGCAAGTTTAATTGCACCTTTGGT
>NZ_JBEOOL010000159.1:0-408 GCF_040309225.1 Pseudoalteromonas sp. GW168-MNA-CIBAN-0100
GCGTTATAACAGCACTTATTTATTAGCGTTTTTAGACTTAGACTTTTTCAAAAAGGTAAACGACGAATTCGGCCATGCCGAAGGAGACAGAGTACTAAAGCAGTTAGTGTCAATTACCAATTCACATATAAGAGAATCAGATAAGCTATACCGCTTTGGTGGCGAAGAGTTTGTGCTAATAATTCCCGAAATCCCGCCCAAAGAGCAAGTTAGCTTTATAAACAAGCTACGCGAAACAATAAAAAACGAGTTAAAAACACCTGCGGGTAACTCAGTTACTGTATCTTTTGGTGTTGCAGCTTGGATACCGGGCACCACAGTTGCTAGCTGGTTTAAACGCGCCGACGATGCTATGTATCAAGCAAAAAAACAAGGCCGCGACTGCGCCGTATTTAGTAAAGATTAGGG
>NZ_JBEOOL010000160.1:0-408 GCF_040309225.1 Pseudoalteromonas sp. GW168-MNA-CIBAN-0100
ACTTGTAAGTTACTTGGGATATCGTATTCAACGCTATTAGCGAGTGATAAAATAGTCACATTGTGTTTAAGTGTCGCTATTTGCTCAGCCAAAGTAAGCATTACTTTTTCAGCACCACCGCCAACCAGTGAATCAATTACTATCACTATATTCATTATTTACTTCCAAATAATAATGCTTTTACACCTTCAGTAACTACATCAAAACTATTCTTGATTTCTAAATACTTATATTCTTGGGTTATTTTTGTATATAAGGGTTCATTAATTACTTGCTCTACTCTAGCTACAATAGCATCTACTTCTAGTTCCGACCTAACAACCACTTGAGTTTTCACACAGCTCTCTAAGCGTGCAAGTTGATCCTTTGAGATTGCACAAGCAACAACAGGAGTACGTACAGCTATAG
>NZ_JBEOOL010000161.1:0-405 GCF_040309225.1 Pseudoalteromonas sp. GW168-MNA-CIBAN-0100
CGCAGCGCCTCATACCCTCTTTGTGAATTTTTTACTGGTTGTTTACTTACTTTAGAGCTTCGGCATAATTTTGCCGAAGCTCTAAGCCCGATTAATACCGGCGGTCGCGATCGTGCGGTTGCTCAAATTGTGTTTTAGGCCCTAGCGGTACTACGCCGGTGGGGTTAATAGTTTTGTGGCTGGCGTAGTAGTGTATTTTGGTGTATTCCAAGTCAATGGTGTCTTTAATACCCGGTACTTGGTACAGCTCAGTGACATAGTTATATAGGTTAGGGTATTCGCTAATTTTTTGCTGATTACACTTAAAGTGGCCATGATACACAGCGTCAAAGCGCACTAAAGTAGTAAATAAGCGCCAATCGGCTTCGGTAATTTGCTCACCAACTAAGTAGCGCTGTGTAGCTA
>NZ_JBEOOL010000162.1:0-403 GCF_040309225.1 Pseudoalteromonas sp. GW168-MNA-CIBAN-0100
GTTAGGTCCTGTGCTGTTAGAGCACGGAACTGAGCTGCAAAAACAACAGTTTTTAACACCAATGACTCGTGGTGAAGTAAGTTGGTGCCAAGGGTTTAGTGAGCCAAACGCCGGCTCTGATTTGGCCAGTATTCGTACCAGCGCAGTTGATCAAGGCGATCATTACTTAGTTAATGGTAGTAAAATTTGGACTTCTTACGGTGACAAATCCGATTGGATGTACGCATTAGTACGCACCGATGCTAAAGCCCCTAAACACCAAGGCATTAGTTTATTACTCCTCGATATGCACAGCCAAGGTGTGCAAGCCAAACCTATTGATTTAATTAGCGGTAAATCTTCTTTTTGTGAAGTGTTTTTCGATAATGTAGTCGTACCCAAAGAAAATCTTGTAGGTGAGCTC
>NZ_JBEOOL010000163.1:0-402 GCF_040309225.1 Pseudoalteromonas sp. GW168-MNA-CIBAN-0100
TTACTTAACTCTTTAATTCAACATAGGTAATAAAAAGCCGCGGTTAAATTTAACCACGGCTTTTTATTCGCTTACTCGTGCGCTTAATAATACGCTTACTTTCCTATCGCTTCTTTAGCAAACAAATGCTTTATTGGGCCTAAGTTATCAACCATTGAAAGCCCAACTCCACGAATTAGTTTTTTAATTGGGTTAGCACCGGCAAATAACTCTTTTAAAGAGTACATCATGGCAATGTGTTTTTGCGCATCGAGTTTACGGGTGCGCTCGTAATCACGTAAAGTACGCGTGCTGGCAAATTCTTTATTATCACTTGTTAGTAACTCAATTAAATAAGCGGCATCTTTTAGGCCTAGGTTCATCCCCAAGCCTGCAAGCGGATGAATCGTATGTGCAGCATCG
>NZ_JBEOOL010000164.1:0-402 GCF_040309225.1 Pseudoalteromonas sp. GW168-MNA-CIBAN-0100
GTTTTTCTTCTGATTCGGCAATCGCAATGTAAAACTCTTTTTCTTTGCCCTCTGGTAACGCTTGCGCCACTAGTGAAAAACGTTCGTGCCCTCTTGCCTCAATTACCCCACCGACTAATAATCGATCCATTAAAAAACCGTCGCGGCCGTGTCTAAATAAAGCACGTATTTGTTTTATATAAGGGTCTTTTTTGTCGTCACCTAAATTTACATCACGTGAAATTAAAATTTTCAGCACTTCTTTAAAATGAATCATTTCTTCAAGTGCTAAGTCTGCCATAGCTGTAACCAGTTTACGTTTATCGGGGTAATGCGACAGCATAGACATGGCCATACCCGATGCTTTTTTTTCGGCTGCGGCGTGGTCTTGTAAAAAAGTATCGAAGTCATCAAGTACAACTT
>NZ_JBEOOL010000165.1:0-401 GCF_040309225.1 Pseudoalteromonas sp. GW168-MNA-CIBAN-0100
TCGGCCGTGACAGGAAAAATTGCCATGTCGCTACTCAGTGCTACAAGTAACGCGCATAGCGGTGCGGCTATAAATAAATTTACCCCGCGCAAAGTTAAAATAATCAGCAGTATTAAACCACCTACTAGCCCTATCATGCTCAGCATAGACATTCCTATAATTATTGTTATTACCCAGATGAGGTGACATCGCAGTAACTGTTGTTAGTTTTATCGCTCAGCGCAAATAAAGACATAGCACTAAGGTACTATACGTTATAAAACTTACACAAAAATCATATAAGTCAAGGTGTTAAGCTTTTATAGCACTATGGTACTAATTCATTTTTTAACACTATCTTCTACATTAAGTGCAGGTGACATGAGCAAACAAATAATCAACTAATAACAACAGGAACACAC
>NZ_JBEOOL010000166.1:0-401 GCF_040309225.1 Pseudoalteromonas sp. GW168-MNA-CIBAN-0100
TCCTTGAACTGGGTTATTCAAACGCTCTTTCGCTTCATTTAAACGGTTTTTTAATATTTTAGAACCAGGTGAAAGCGATACCATGGTACTAAGCGCATCATGATTACGACGCTGTAAAACACGTAGTGTGTTATCTGAAAACGGGATATTAGCGTTATTCATTAACGCTTCCTCGGTTTCCTCAATGATAGCTTTTTGTTTGGTTAGTTCTTTACGGCGATCAGCTTCTTGTTTTTCTTTATGCTGTTGCACCGCACTTACCCAAAGCGCAATCACAATAAGAGCAACAATGAGTATAATTATAATAGAGACGATCATGTTACAGTTCTCGGGTTCTAAACCTAATTGCTCAATCTTACATTAAATATATAAGAACAGGAAAACTTTGCGCTAATTAACTA
>NZ_JBEOOL010000167.1:0-401 GCF_040309225.1 Pseudoalteromonas sp. GW168-MNA-CIBAN-0100
GTACCGATATATTAACCAGGTATTTTAATTGCTTGGCTTTAAATTGCTTAATTATTTTATCGCGTTCGCTATTAGGTGTGTCACCTGTAATTAAGGCGCTTTGCTGATGAGGTAAATAGCTTAAAATTTCTTCTGCGTGCATAACCGTAGCGGCAAAAATCATAATACCTTGACGACTTTCACTGTACTGCATTACTTGTTGTAAAATGGCTTGCGTTGCCCGTGCGCTGTTTTTTAGTAACGCATTCATATCCTCATTAGTATAACGGCCAAATGCGTCACTGGTTAACGCCGAAAAGTCGTAATGACTAATCGCCGCATCCACTTCATTGGGTGGCGTTAAATAGTTATGTTTGATCATATAGCGCAGCGGTAATTCAAAAATACAGCTTTTAAATGGG
>NZ_JBEOOL010000168.1:0-401 GCF_040309225.1 Pseudoalteromonas sp. GW168-MNA-CIBAN-0100
CTATAAAGCATTATTAAAAGCAAAGCAAAAATTAGATAAAGCCAAAGCAACCAGTAAAGACTATCAAGCGGCGCATAAAGCCTTGCCAAATAACTATAAAATGGGCACGGTTGGTGCGGTAGCACTGGATAAAAATGGCAATTTAGCAGCTGGTACATCAACCGGTGGTATGACCGCCAAACGCTATGGCCGTATTGGTGATGCGCCGGTAATTGGTGCAGGAACGTTTGCGGAAAATGAATCGTGTGCGGTATCGGCTACCGGCCATGGTGAGTATTTTATTCGTTACAATGTAGCCAGCGAGATTTGTGCGCGCGTTAAATACCAAGGTAAAACCATAACGCAAGCAGGGGCCGAAGTGATTAATGGGGTACTTGCACCAATAGGCGGTCCGGGCGGTG
>NZ_JBEOOL010000169.1:0-400 GCF_040309225.1 Pseudoalteromonas sp. GW168-MNA-CIBAN-0100
GTTTAGCGCCATGAGCTTGCAGCATGTTGCCTATGTAAAAACGCTTGGCCAAATAGAGGTGTTTTTTACCATACTCATTGCCGTACTGTGGCTAAAACAACCGCTTAAAAAACAAGACAGCGCCGGGTTATTACTCATTGCTGTTGCCGCTATTTTAGTCATGCTGCCCAATTAATTACTGGCAAAAAAAGCGCAGGCTTTTAATCCTGCGCTTTTTTTGATTAAACCGCGTTGAGTTTACTTTTTAATGACTTATTTTAAGTGTGATCACACCGCAAATAATCATTAAGACACCGGCAATACGGCCAAAAGTGGCGGTATCACCATAAAACAAAATGCCCACAATAAATGTGCCAGCAGCGCCAATGCCTGTCCATACCGCATAAGATGTACCCATAGG
>NZ_JBEOOL010000170.1:0-400 GCF_040309225.1 Pseudoalteromonas sp. GW168-MNA-CIBAN-0100
TTTTACCCTAGTTGCCAATAATAGTAGCCGCCAAATAACGCACTGCAGTTAATAATTATGGTGAGCCAAAGTACGGCTATAAAAATACGCTTTTGTGATTTATGCCTAAACCATTGCTGAGCGATTAACGCCCCCGGCCAGCCACATAATAATGCTAAAAGGTGTAAAGTTCGCTCAGGCACTCTCACCACTGGCTGCTTTTTACTCATGGCCAAACGTTTGTCCCATTTATAAACTAAAATGGTAATTGTACTCATAACTACGTACACACTTGCGGCAATTGTGGGCCAATAGCTAAACAGCCCTCCTACGGTTAATACACACAAAAAACCAATCGAAAAAAGTAATAATGCTTTTTTAATCAAGTAACTCTCACCTATACTGTATCTAGGCCATACCC
>NZ_JBEOOL010000171.1:0-399 GCF_040309225.1 Pseudoalteromonas sp. GW168-MNA-CIBAN-0100
CGCATATCAATAACTTGACCGTCTTCACGGTTGATAAGGAGTGTTAACTGCTGCGGGTTTATTTGGCGCACTGCTGAGAGTTTACTTTTGATCCAACCACTAACAATAAGAAACACAATACCCACCCAAGCTGCACTTAAGATTGGGTGATTGGTGATAAATTCAATATATTGATCCATTCGACATCCACTATAAAATTACATCCTAAAACGTGATGTTTTAGCTATTTTTTCGTTCAATACCAATTGCATTAACTCTATAAGCAAGTATAACAAGAGGTAAGCTACCCACAAACAACATAAAATTTAAACAGGAGTACTCACTTCTGTAAAAATTTTAAACACAATATATACCTAATTTACCTTACTCGCATACACAGCGCTTTAATAAAGTTGGTAT
>NZ_JBEOOL010000172.1:0-398 GCF_040309225.1 Pseudoalteromonas sp. GW168-MNA-CIBAN-0100
CCCCTCATGCGCAAAATGATTGCGCAAGCGAGCAACCAACGCCATCAAGTAGTAATAATTTACGCCGTCAACTAGATCAACCAACGCCACTGTTAAAGCAAAGTAGTAATGCAAAAATTGCCAATATTACTTTGCAGCAACTTAACGTATTTAATACTGAACTCGAAGCCGAAAATAACGCCCTATTTCGCTTTGCTAACCGCGCGCATATTCAAACTGAGCCAGAGGTTATTAAAAGTATTTTATTGTTTGAGAGCGGTGATAATTTTGATCCTAAAAAGCTCGCCGAATCAGAACGCTTACTGCGTAAACAAAACTATTTATACGATGCTCAAGTCATTGCCACCGAAAACTGCGAAGGGAACGTTAATGTTACCGTCGTTACGCGTGACTTATGG
>NZ_JBEOOL010000173.1:0-397 GCF_040309225.1 Pseudoalteromonas sp. GW168-MNA-CIBAN-0100
GTTGATAGCCGAATAAACCCACCGGGAATTGATTGGCTAAAACAAAATACGCCAACCTTAACTACCCGTTTTGGTGATTTGGACAGTGCCGATCTTTGCGCCAGCGATATGATCATTATTAGCCCAGGCCTTAGCTTAACAATTCCAGCAATTGCTAAAGCTATAAACGCAGGCGTTGAAGTGATTGGTGATGTTGAGTTGTTTGCCCGTATTAATACTAAACCTGTGGTTGCTGTTACGGGATCTAATGGTAAATCCACAGTAGTCACACTGGCGCAGCAGGTATTACTTGCTGCTGGTTATAAAGCAGCATTAGGTGGCAACATTGGCACCGCAGTGCTTGATTTACTACAAAGTGATTTAAGTAACAACGACGTTGATGTGTACGTATTGGAGT
>NZ_JBEOOL010000174.1:0-397 GCF_040309225.1 Pseudoalteromonas sp. GW168-MNA-CIBAN-0100
GCCAAAAAGCAAATCATTAGAAAAGCCCCTTTAAAACCATAATAACTAATGGTGCTTAATGTATTACTTTAAAGTGCTGAGCTTAGGTAGCTCAGCAAAATAAATATCAATAAAAAAGGCTCTAGCCTTCTTCTTCTACCAGCGACTCTAGTAGGTCGTGTATTTCTGCTTTAAGCTCTTTATCAGAAATTTTATTAGCGCTGATTTTAGCATCTTGAAGGTTTTTAATTGCAGCCTCTTTTTGGCATAATTCTAACTGCAAAGTTGCCATAGAAAATGCAACCGACGACATATGATCTTTAGAGTTAATGGCTATCGATTTTTTTAATGCTTTTTCGTAGCCTTCAATTGCTTCCTCTAATTCTTCGGTAAAATCAGCCAGCGTTTCCCATTGTAC
>NZ_JBEOOL010000175.1:0-397 GCF_040309225.1 Pseudoalteromonas sp. GW168-MNA-CIBAN-0100
TTTTGACTCAGGCGGGCTTGACCTAAAACCGAGTGCCGGTATGCGTAACATGAAAAAAGACATGGGCGGCGCAGCGCATGTTATTGCGCTTGCTCAGCTTATAATGGCTGCTAATTTACCAATTAGATTACGCGTGTTAGTACCTGCGGTTGAAAACGCGGTTTCGCGTAACGCATTTCGCCCTGGCGATGTAGTAAAAACCCGTAAAGGCATTATGGTTGAAATTGACAATACCGATGCCGAAGGACGTTTAGTATTATGTGACGCGCTTAGCGAAGCCCAAAACGACGAGCCTGAGCTTATAATTGACTTTGCTACCTTAACAGGTGCGTGTCGAGTTGCTTTGGGCACTGAACTACCAGGGTTTTTCTGTACTGAGCGTACTATTGCTAATAGT
>NZ_JBEOOL010000176.1:0-396 GCF_040309225.1 Pseudoalteromonas sp. GW168-MNA-CIBAN-0100
CATATTCTATTTTAATAAGCACAGGTACAGCCGTATTTTGGTTTTTAAAGTGAGCTGGTTTGCCGTTAATAATCACATTGGCAGGGGCTTCTACTACTGTACCAATTCGAGTTCCTCGGTATTCAACCGGAGCGCCAGCGCGCAGGCCGCGAATTGATTGCTCAAACTCAATAAGATAGTAGTCAAAGTCGTAAAAGCGCTCTTCTAGTGCTTCTTTATAGCTTTGACTAAGCGAAAAGCTATGCTCATTTTGGGCAATATCGCCAGGTGCTTGTTGATCGGGTAAGCCCACCGATATACCGCCTTTTAAAAGTTTACTAAGCGATCCGGTATTAATGTTTATGCCATCAGCAGAAAGGTCAATTTCTATACCTGAGTTAACCCAAAAAATAGAAT
>NZ_JBEOOL010000177.1:0-396 GCF_040309225.1 Pseudoalteromonas sp. GW168-MNA-CIBAN-0100
GTGTTTCGCCTGCTAAGTTTCAAGAAACGTATTATTCTGAGTTAAAAAATGTCTAGTGAAAGCAGAGACGTCCACTATGAGAAAAGAGCAATTGGCGAAGTTTCAAAATCAAATCAATTCAGCTGTCATAGGGTATCTGAATTTGTTGGAACGCAAAGAGCTTCTTTCGGTTTCAATTAATACAAGTAGTTCTTTAAGTAATCTAGACTCTCCAATTCAGAGGTGCATACTCTCGATCCAAGATACAATTTATGCATCGTTAATAGTGGATGTTCATTCATGGCTTTTCGATAAATCAGATAAATCTTCCAATTTGAGTCCCTATAACTTACTGGAGTCACTGGTAGATCCTGATGTCAAATTTAATACAAAGCGTCTTCAAGAATACTTTATTAC
>NZ_JBEOOL010000178.1:0-396 GCF_040309225.1 Pseudoalteromonas sp. GW168-MNA-CIBAN-0100
AGCTAGTATTACGCACATTGCACTTTATGTTTTTATGTTTGCAATGCCTTTGGCAGGTTGGTTTATGCTGAGTTTATTTGATGCGCCAATCCCTTTTTATGGTTTTGAATTACCCGCATTAGCGGCAAAAAACACTGATCTGGCAAAGCAAATTAAATACCTACACGAAACAACGGGCGTACTTGGTTATTACTTAATTGCATTACATGCCAGCGCAGCACTTCTGCATCATTATATTATTAAAGACAATACACTTAAACGTATACTGTTTAAAAAATAACGGTTAGTAAAAGTGCCGACTTATAATTTAAGTCGGCATTTTAATTATAAAAGGTATTATTTAATAACAGCATGTTGCAGCTTATTACCCAGTATTCCACCAAGCAGTAAAAAAAT
>NZ_JBEOOL010000179.1:0-396 GCF_040309225.1 Pseudoalteromonas sp. GW168-MNA-CIBAN-0100
CGTACTTAAATGCCAATAATTGCCCTGTGGCCATAACTTTTCAGCCGCGTGAGTAACAGCTTCAATTGTTAGATTAAACGCATGAAAATGCGCTAACCATTTAATAACCTCGCGATAGTCTTGAGGCAAAGCTTGTACATAGCCCTGCTGGGTAAAATCGTTAAACGCCAGCACATATTGCTGATCATTTTGGATTGCGGCTAAACAGCCAATAGCAGCAGCGTTATTAGGTAACTGCTGGCTGCAATCATTATAAAAGTAGTATTCAACATTATAAGATTTACGCTTACGATTAACAGCAAACGCCGTTTGTTTAATCTTTGGGTGATTTATAACCTCAGGAATATTCACCGCCTTTATAACACACGCCTGTCCGTCAAGCTCACAAGCCACTAT
>NZ_JBEOOL010000180.1:0-395 GCF_040309225.1 Pseudoalteromonas sp. GW168-MNA-CIBAN-0100
CATTTAACACTTGCGGTAACAAAATAGTGCTCGGTACGCTGCCAGTATGACCACCCCCTTCACTGCCTTGAATGGTGATCATATCGGCGCCCATGGCAACCGCTTTTACTGCATGCTTTACTGCGCCTACGGTGGGAATGCACAGCACACCTGCCGCTTTGAGTCGCTCAATAGTGGCTTTATCGGGGCCGCGTCCGTAGCTCACCGCACGCAATTTGTAACTAATAGCTAAATCAAGACATTGCTGCGCGTTTTCTTGAAACATATGAAAATTAAGACCAAAATTACTGGTCCCTGTGGCAGCAATTACTTTTTTTATGGCACTTTCCACTTCTTCAGTGTTCATCGTCGCGCCAGCTAAAAAACCAAAACCGCCCGCACGCGTTGTTGCTATT
>NZ_JBEOOL010000181.1:0-394 GCF_040309225.1 Pseudoalteromonas sp. GW168-MNA-CIBAN-0100
GGTCGGCGATGCAGGATTTGAACCTGCGACCCCTTGGACCCAAACCAAGTGCGCTACCAAACTGCGCTAATCGCCGATATTCGTTGTAAATGGGGTGACTGATGGGGCTCGAACCCACGACAACCGGAATCACAATCCGGGGCTCTACCAACTGAGCTACAATCACCGCTATATTTACATGTTTTCAAATGGTGCACCCAGAAGGATTCGAACCTTCGACCCACGCCTTAGAAGGGCGTTGCTCTATCCAGCTGAGCTATGGGCGCATCGAAAACTTCATAGTTTACCAATAAGCTATTCGATTATAATAAATTATAAAAATGGTCGGCGATGCAGGATTTGAACCTGCGACCCCTTGGACCCAAACCAAGTGCGCTACCAAACTGCGCTAATC
>NZ_JBEOOL010000182.1:0-394 GCF_040309225.1 Pseudoalteromonas sp. GW168-MNA-CIBAN-0100
TTAAAAAACTAATCAAACGACTATGTAAAAAGCTCAATAAGCATGTCAACATTCACGATGTTAACGACGATATTGCTGAGTTAGCTAAGACACTTAGTATCAGTTGAAAGGATTTTTACAGTTGAAGAATCAGGAAAAGCTAATATAACACCTCGCTTGTACACACTATCTATAAATCAGCCCAACTAACGTTAATATGTATTAACGTTAGATGAATATGGTATATTTGAAAATATCGCGCTAAAAATATAAGGATTTTAAATTGCGTTCTGATATTTACATAAATGAAGTAGTCTCTAAGTGTGAAGTCTTAGTAAAAAGTGGCTTATGGGACGATCATGAAAAATTAAGAGTTCGTGGTTGGCTCAACAATTTTGATGAAGTAGACAAATAC
>NZ_JBEOOL010000183.1:0-394 GCF_040309225.1 Pseudoalteromonas sp. GW168-MNA-CIBAN-0100
TTGTACACCAAATAAATAGGCTCTGTCGACAGGTTTAAACTTTGAGCTGGCATCTTCACCAATGGTACTTGCATAAATTGCGTACGGTTGGCTAAATAAAGTGTCAGACCAGCGAATATCTATACCCGCAAGTTGATTACCAATCTTAGATTTTAATTCATCATCACAAGTAGTAGTGCCATCTATACAAGCTGCTTCACCTGTCACTATATCAATAAAGTCACTCGCTGAACTAGGTTGGCCATCGCCAGCCCATTGCGCTGACCAGCTCAGTGCAATTTCTAATTGCTGTAATGGCCTGAAATTAACGCGAGTACTCCACAGTAAAGCATCAGGAATTACACGAGTAGATTCTAACTGAGCCATTTGCGCGGTAAATCCCCATTGGCCTAAC
>NZ_JBEOOL010000184.1:0-393 GCF_040309225.1 Pseudoalteromonas sp. GW168-MNA-CIBAN-0100
CTTTGGTATAACGTAATGTGAAGTTAGAAATCCACTCTGGAGCATGCGGTAAGCTGTTACCATCGAGTAATACTTTACCATTTACTACTGGGTTAGTAATTGTCAACGTTGGGCGGCTTGGAGCTGCTATGCTAAGCGTGTCATCTTTAAGCTCAGTTTTGTTATAACTTAAGTTGAATGTAGCATTTAGCTCATCACTTAACACCCACTCAGAATCTAGCTCAAAACCATAACCTGTGGTTTTATCAACATTTAACAAACGGTTAAAGTTAGCACCACCACCTACAGCTGTTAACTGTTGGTCATTCATTGTGTAGTAAAAAACAGTGGCGTTAACACGGCCTTGACCGTCTAGTACGTCTGACTTAATACCTGTTTCGTATGAGGTTACCG
>NZ_JBEOOL010000185.1:0-392 GCF_040309225.1 Pseudoalteromonas sp. GW168-MNA-CIBAN-0100
TACCTAAAGGGCCTAATTGATAATCCGTATGATGACAAAGTATTTGAGTGTTTGAAAAAATACAAGGTTAATTTTATACCTCGAAATACGAAAACTAAAGCTGAAAAAAACTGTGATAGAATTCAAAGTGAAATGACATCAAATGCACTAAAAAACGTATTTTCAGAAGTGAAAATACCTGCTGTACATAAAAAAACAGATGAAAACTCGACGGGTTTCTAGCTTTTATAGAGTATGATTCAAAGCTTGTGCTAATTAATGCATATTAATGGAGGAAGATAAAGTTAGCTCTTTGGCAATCCCTCCTCTGAACAGCGTAGTTTCTTTGTGCAAAGTAATTATTCACCCACACACAAATGCATCAGTTAAGCAGCCAAGCCTCAAGCACGCAC
>NZ_JBEOOL010000186.1:0-391 GCF_040309225.1 Pseudoalteromonas sp. GW168-MNA-CIBAN-0100
GGTTTGTTCCGTAAGTTGCTCTAGATTGATGAAACTTAAAATGGGTAAATTGTGTATAACCATGAACAATCAGTTTTTTGCGTAGATCGCTAAACAGTTTTGTAAAGGTGTTTTCAGAATAGGGGTTTCCCCTTACAGATAAGAATAAGTTGTCTTTGTTGCTTTTTTCAGCTTTAGCCTGCCTAGCGAGTCTTTTTGCAGAATATGCATATTTCAGGAGCACTGACAGTAGAAAGTCAGGAGTGGTTATTTGACCTGATACATTGTTCTTAGTTTTGATACCTGTTCCTGGACCAACGGCTACCTTCTTCATTCTCTCTGAAGATGAGTCATTGGATGCATTTTCAAGTGATGATATTTTTAGCGTTCTAATCGTTTCACTTCTTGCACC
>NZ_JBEOOL010000187.1:0-390 GCF_040309225.1 Pseudoalteromonas sp. GW168-MNA-CIBAN-0100
GTTGCAGGGGTATTTAAGGCGGGTGATGTTGCTGGGCTACTTGAAAGTTTAAAAACAAATTTTTCGATTGATCACGAACGCTTAGGTGAGCACGTAGTTAGCCTTAAACGTCAAACTAAGTCATAAATAGCAGCGCCTAAAATCATGCTAATGTTGGATTAAGTTGCAATTATGAACATGCAAAGTAAAAAATATATTAATAAAAAGAATAAAACCTATAGAGGATTTTTGTTTGCCAACTGTTTATATAAGTTGCGCAGTAACCAAACGCATTTATTGTGTAGTTTGAGTGTGCTTGCATCGGCTTTTTTTAGCTTGAATGTTTTAGCCACAGTAACTACCGGGCAAATGGTGCAATTTGATATAAAAGCGCAGCGAGCAGACAAAGCT
>NZ_JBEOOL010000188.1:0-390 GCF_040309225.1 Pseudoalteromonas sp. GW168-MNA-CIBAN-0100
GCGTAAGGTTTTACCTTTTAAAGGCTTAACTTATGGTTTGTCGTTAGGGGTTTATTGTACCTCGTGGGCTTTTTTTGGCACTACCGCACAGGCTGCAAGTAATGGCTGGTGGCTCGCCCCTACTTATGCGGGCACTATTATATTATTTATTTTTGGTTGGCAGCTATATTGCCGCATTGCGCATATTTGTCTGCAACAAAAACTTACCTCAATGGCCGACTTTATAGCCACTCGGTATGGACAATCATCGAGTTTGTCGGGTTTGGTGTCGCTTATTTCGGTGATTGCAATTGTGCCGTATATTTCTTTGCAGCTCAGTGCTACGGCGCAAAGTATTAACTTGCTTACCGACCGAGCGCCCACGCAAAGTAATGCGGTGTGGGCCGACAG
>NZ_JBEOOL010000189.1:0-390 GCF_040309225.1 Pseudoalteromonas sp. GW168-MNA-CIBAN-0100
GAGGTAGACCACGATTTTAAACTAGATAACGTTTTACCGGTGTAGATTGAAATAACAGGGGTATTTTCATCAAGCACGAAAGTAGTACGAATCGAGTTTTTTGACTCTTTTTGGCTTTCATGCCAATTATTTTCAAGCAAACATTGGCGAGTAAAAGCCACTGCTTTTTGATGATCTGTTACAGCAGCTACTTGCTCTTTGTAACTATTTTGACAGCGGTAAATAACATTATCATGATCAAATGCAGTAATTTGGCAGTGTTGACCCACTAAATGATAGTTAGTACTCCAGCTATCCATAAATTTTGTAGTTACTTTGGTTGTTTTTAGCGATTCAAAACGGGTATCGTATGCACCAAGTAAGGTTTGAATTTTATTACATGGTGTAAGT
>NZ_JBEOOL010000190.1:0-388 GCF_040309225.1 Pseudoalteromonas sp. GW168-MNA-CIBAN-0100
GGGTTAAACGGTCAGCGTCCGTGATGCCTTTAATAACCCTATCATCTTCGCTTAGGTCACTAGCAAGCGTTGCTGACTTTGAGTCACTATACTCACTTTGAATTACACTAGGTGTATTAGCTGACTGGTTGCTTTCAACCTTATTGATAGCATCGCTATTATCATTTGGCTGAGTAGTCTGCTGCTCTGTTAAATCATTATTTTGAATTTTTGATTGGCTAACAGGGTTACCAAAACTATCCCACTGGTATTGCGTGGTTTTTTGTTCTCAGAACTTACTAGATTTTGTTGAATTAACTGGCCAAGGCTGTTGTACTCAAAATTAATATTATGGCTGCTAACGCCTTCCTCTTTACGCGCAATCAGCTGGTTTACGCTGTCGTAATTG
>NZ_JBEOOL010000191.1:0-388 GCF_040309225.1 Pseudoalteromonas sp. GW168-MNA-CIBAN-0100
ATAGTAGGCCTTCCTCAGCACACTAGTGACGCTTAAAAACATGAATAAATCCCATGGAATTTATTCAAAAAATTATGCAAATGAATTCAGTTTTTATCAGGTTCATTTACCTCCTCTAATACTTGACGGAGATACTTGAGCTAAATGACTAAGCTGTTTTTTACTGGGTACAGCTAAATTAAGTGACTTAGCGTTGTTATGCCGACCGTGTAATTGCTGTGGTAAAGATTTAAATTCAGGTGCAAGTAGTGCTGGCTTTATTAGCGCAAGGGTGGATATTACTGGCTCAGATTCATCATAAATAATGAATGAAGCATGTAACTTAAATGCTGCATTATGACTGAGAATAATTTTGATCAGAGGCATAATAATTAATGCTATATACTGT
>NZ_JBEOOL010000192.1:0-388 GCF_040309225.1 Pseudoalteromonas sp. GW168-MNA-CIBAN-0100
CTGAGTGTTAGTTCAGGAAATATTGGTAAATCAAGCTTGGTTGGTAACGCTATGATTGAGTCGGGATCTATCACTTCGCCTTCTTGAGTAACACTAATTTCATCTAAACTAAAAAAGTTAAGTGCACCAATACCTTCTACGTGCTGTACATCGGCTTCTTCAGCTTCTATGTGCTTACGAATAATACCTCTGAGCTCACTCTCTGCAAAGTAGGTAATACCTTCTTTGCCTAACCAAGCATCGAGTATTAGCCCTGTAGGCTTAGCAACGACATAAAACAGTAATTGATAAAACTTAATTAACGGCGACAACATGCTGGCCATTTTTAACGCATTACGTGAAAAATACGCCTGTGGTGTAATTTCGCCAATAATAGTAATAGCAATAG
>NZ_JBEOOL010000193.1:0-387 GCF_040309225.1 Pseudoalteromonas sp. GW168-MNA-CIBAN-0100
TAGTAATACCCCTGTATAACATTACACCCTAAGCTAATAAGGTAGTTTTTTTGAGCTAGCTGCTCAACTCCCTCTGCCACTACCATTAAGTTTAAATTGCTTGCCAGTGCAATAAGCGCTGCAACTATTTGGCTATTGCCGTATTCATCAGGGATTTTAGCAATAAAGCTCGCGTCTATTTTTAATGTATCAAAAGGCAGTTTAGTTAAATAACTCAATGCCGAGTACCCGGTACCAAAGTCGTCTAATGCTATATGCACGCCCAGCTTTTTTAGTTGCTGCAACTGCGTTTTAGCCTGTGTAAATGAGCTAATAATGCTGCTTTCTGTCAGTTCTATTTCAAGTAAACTACCGGGTAAATTATAATGTTTAAGCATAGTGCTAATA
>NZ_JBEOOL010000194.1:0-387 GCF_040309225.1 Pseudoalteromonas sp. GW168-MNA-CIBAN-0100
TACATGTACAGTACCTGTGTGTTTGTAATCTACAACAGATAATCCAAACTCTTGTAGTTCAGTAATAAAGCTCTCAGCTAAATGGTTACCAAAAATATTAGTTGTTTGTAGGTTATCATCTAAATTTACAAAAGAAGTAATGGCAATAGGGGTATTACTATTTATGTAATTCATATTTTCAATTAGCTTCATGGCTAATTGTTCGGTGTAATTACTAAGTAATTTACTGCTATTTATTGGGCGGTAATTTTTTTCTGGAAACTGCCAGTTACTCACGCGAGGCGAGTCATTTTGAACGTGCCTTTTGTTATGAGAATAGTCATTATGAGGAGCGTGACCATTGTAAACAGGGTGACTAGAACAAGCTGAAAGTGAAAGGGTAAAAAG
>NZ_JBEOOL010000195.1:0-387 GCF_040309225.1 Pseudoalteromonas sp. GW168-MNA-CIBAN-0100
GGGTGATGAAGTAATTGCGTGGGTAGACTGAATCTGTAAAACGGTTCAGCTGTAAAGGGGGTTTACAACTGAACATATTAAATAATGATTTAACGTTTACACAATAACTTTATTTGTTGAATGAGTGCAATACCGGCAGGGTTATCGCCGTGAACGCATAAACTATCGGCATCTAAAATTAACTTTTTACCTGAACGCGTAGTTACGCTGCCATCAGCTAACAGTTGCTTTACTTGCTCAATTAAAGCTTGCTCGTTATGCACACTACCTGCTAACTGCCTTGACACTAAAAGCCCGTCGTCGGTGTATTGTCTGTCGGCAAAGGCTTCTAATATTAATTTTACCCCTAAAGTGTCGGCCATTTTTTGATGTTTTTTAGCATCAGCC
>NZ_JBEOOL010000196.1:0-386 GCF_040309225.1 Pseudoalteromonas sp. GW168-MNA-CIBAN-0100
GCTACACCGTTTGCCAGTGAGCCGGTATGTTCAACGCCCTCATTATCGATAACAATATAGTCAATACCATCAACGGGTGAGCCATCACCATAAAGGTATTCAAGCTCAAGCTGAGCGAGTGAACCTGCGGATAACGTATTGTCACCCAAATCAAACGCAGTCACTTGACTAATATTAACAGGGCTTGCATTGCTTGGTGCCCGCGCTGTTTGTGGGCTGGTTATGTCGTAATCAACCGGCCCATCAAAGGTTATAAATGTGCCATCGAGTGTGAGTACGTTAGTGGCGGTAATATCAACATTACCTTGGCTGTCGAGTTTTATCTCGCCGCCCGCGTTGTGAATAATTAAATCGCCATTACCTGAGCCCGTAATGTTTATATTATT
>NZ_JBEOOL010000197.1:0-384 GCF_040309225.1 Pseudoalteromonas sp. GW168-MNA-CIBAN-0100
GGTGTAATTTTACTGCCAATAGTCGCTATATTTTCGTTTGTAATGGTGGTTATTGCCGCGGTTAAAGCCAATGATGGTAAAGAGTTTGACTACCCGTTGAGTTTAAATTTGATAAAATAGCAATGTCGGTTTGTTAATAGCGTATTTTAAACCCAGCTTTTGCTGGGTTTTTTTTTATTTACTTCCTATTGTTAAGGATACTATGCTTTATCTCACGCTATTTTTTAGCGCTTTTATATCGGCTACTTTATTGCCCAGCTCGTCAGAGGTGGTAATGGTAGCTATGATGACCCAAGGTAAAGTAAATTTATTGTTGTTATGGCTAGCTGCCACTTTGGGCAATGTATTAGGGAGCTGCGTTAATTACTGGTTGGGTACTCAAGT
>NZ_JBEOOL010000198.1:0-383 GCF_040309225.1 Pseudoalteromonas sp. GW168-MNA-CIBAN-0100
GGGGAATTTCAGAGCCGCATTTTTAACGGCTTTAGTGATCCCATTTGCAATGTTGATGACAATAACCGGTATGGTACATACGCGAGTCAGTGCAAACTTGATTAGTTTAGGGGCATTAGATTTTGGTCTATTGGTTGATGGTACGATAATTATCGTCGAAAACTGCTTACGTCGTTTAAGTATGAGAGGTGATACCCCTCTTTCTTTAAAAGCACGTTTAGACATTGTTTTTACGGCTACACGAGAGGTTATTCGACCCGCTTTATTCGGTGTATTCATCATCACCGTTGTTTATTTACCTATTTTCGCGCTTGAAGGCGTTGAAGGAAAAATGTTCCATCCAATGGCATTAACGGTTGTGATTGCTTTGCTTTGTTCAATGG
>NZ_JBEOOL010000199.1:0-382 GCF_040309225.1 Pseudoalteromonas sp. GW168-MNA-CIBAN-0100
ATTATAAGCTTTACAAAACATCCAAATTGTTAATCCAACAAGAGAAAGTGTTGCGCATATAGCAATGTATAATTTGATTTCAACCTGGGTCTGCGCGCTTTCAATATCGCTTTTGGCTTTTCCTATCTCCGGAGCCTCATCTTCGTAAGTTTTAGCTAATGCATTGAATACACCGCGATATTCCTTACTCATAGTACTAATTGTTGAAAATTGACCGAACAAATTAAAAATTAGTAATACCGCTAATACTGACACTGTAACAATAACAGACACATTTTTTGCGAATGCCATCGTTTCTAAGCCACCTATTTCAATTTCCTTTATTTGAGTGGTTGCAAACCAAATACCCGCCGGCAGGGATAAAAGTTTAGTCGCTATATTG
>NZ_JBEOOL010000200.1:0-378 GCF_040309225.1 Pseudoalteromonas sp. GW168-MNA-CIBAN-0100
TAATTTATCAAACAGCCCTCTTTTCACTTGATAAGTAGTACCTGGCCCTGGTGATGATTTTTCGGTAAAATTAATAGCGGTATTTTCACCCGCTCGATGAAACGCAGCGCCGTTTTTAAACTGAAACCCCAAACTAGCAGCGTGTTCATGCAATGGAGCGACTAAATTAGCGTCGGCCAAATATTCCATACATTGCGGTAACAAGCTCTCACCTATAGTAAAGCGCGGAAAAATCTGTTGCTCAAGCACTAATACTCGCCAGCCTTTTTGCACTAAAAGGCTACTTGCAAGTGCGCCAGAGGGGCCCGCACCAATTACAACAACATCAAACTGCTCAGGGTTATTCACTTTATCCTTCCTTTTGCGAGGGTAATACAC
>NZ_JBEOOL010000201.1:0-378 GCF_040309225.1 Pseudoalteromonas sp. GW168-MNA-CIBAN-0100
CTTGCTGTAAAGCCCCCTAACTTAGGTGAACTGACGGTTTTATAGCTATTTTATAGCGACTTTTTGACTGAAATACCTAAGCGTTTAGCCAAGCGAACTAAGTTTGCACGGTCTACTTTTAAGGTGCGTGCTGCACTTGCCCAGTTATAATTATGTTGCTCAAGCTGCTGACCAATTAAATGATGGGTAAAGGTATCGGTTGCTTGCTTAAGTGATAAATTTTGCTCTGCTATGTTAGTGCTACTGCCAGTGGTGGTGTTTGTGGTACTAGCAGGTAATGATAACTGTGTTGTATTACTCGCACTAAGGTTTAGCTCACAATGCTCGGGCTTTATGGTAATAATGGCTTGTTGCCATTGGCTTTGTTTGGCCTTTAGT
>NZ_JBEOOL010000202.1:0-377 GCF_040309225.1 Pseudoalteromonas sp. GW168-MNA-CIBAN-0100
GCTGTGGCTCAAAAGAGCCTTCACGGTCGCGGGGCGTATCAAGCTCAAACTCACCGTCTTCTGTCTTGATACGCTTACTTGTTTTACCATTTCGGCTATTACTGCTCGTGGATTTACTGTGTTTTTGATAGCCTAAATGTTCATCCATTTCTGCATTAAGTGCGGCTTCAACAGTTATCTTTTTTAACATCTGACTAAATTGATTTAAATCGTCAGGTGTTTTAATACTTTTAGCTGCTTCTTTTGCAAACGCTTCGAGTTCTTCTTTATTCATGTTCATCGCCTAATCCTTAAACTCTTTTTAGAGTAAATAATGATAGGCAGTTACACAAAATTAGTTACATCCTCCTCGCGCGCTAACTTTTGTGCGGAGATTG
>NZ_JBEOOL010000203.1:0-377 GCF_040309225.1 Pseudoalteromonas sp. GW168-MNA-CIBAN-0100
GCTAGGTTCATATCACCGTCAAAGCTTAATCTTTGTGTTCTGCCAGTTTTTAAATTTAACTTATAAATCTGGGCATTACCACCCCTTTCAGATGTAAATACAATATCTTGGCCATTAGGATGCCACGATGGCTCTGTATCTATACTGCGATGACGAGTAAGACGCGTTTCTTTGCGTGTTACTAAGTCTAGTAAATAAACTTCGGTTGCACCGGTTTTATCTTTTGAAAGTACTAATAGTAACTTTTTACCATCGGGCGAAAACTGCGGTGCACCGTTAATACCAGGGTAACTAGTAACCAATTCACGTTTACCTGAGTATAGGTCTTGAATGTAAATTTGGCTCTGACGATTTTCAAACGTTACATAGGCTAACTT
>NZ_JBEOOL010000204.1:0-376 GCF_040309225.1 Pseudoalteromonas sp. GW168-MNA-CIBAN-0100
TTTCCGGCTGTGTTACTAATCGCCACTATTATGCGTTTGGCACTTAACGTTGCCAGCACCCGAGTAGTATTACTTGAGGGCCACAATGGTGGTGATGCTGCCGGTAAAGTAATTGAAGCCTTTGGCTCTGTGGTTATTGGTGGTAACTATGCAGTAGGTTTAGTGGTGTTTTTAATCTTGATCATCATAAACTTTGTGGTAATTACTAAAGGTGCTGGGCGTATTTCTGAAGTGTCGGCGCGTTTTACCCTAGACGCTATGCCGGGTAAACAAATGGCAATTGATGCTGACATGAATGCGGGTTTTATTAGCGCTGAGCAAGCCCGAGAGCGCCGCGAAGAAGTAACCCGCGAAGCCGACTTTTATGGTTCTATGG
>NZ_JBEOOL010000205.1:0-376 GCF_040309225.1 Pseudoalteromonas sp. GW168-MNA-CIBAN-0100
GCTTTCGCTTTGATGTTATGGGGCACATGCCTAAATCATCAATTTTAGCAGCGCGCGAAGCGGTGCAAGCGGTTGACTCAGATAACTACTTTTATGGCGAAGGCTGGAACTTTGAGGAAGTGGCTAATAACCGCTTGTTTATTCAAGCTAAGCAAGCTGATATGGCAGGCTCCGAAGTGGGGACTTTCAATGACCGCATCCGTGAAGCTGTGCGCGGTGGGGCGTTATTTGCAAATGAACCTACAGATGCTAATTTAGCAGACCAAGATACTCTGCGTTTATCACTGGCGGGTAATTTACAAAACTATATCCTGAAAGACTTTAAAGGTAATTCGGCAAAAGGTAATAGCTTTAGCTGGAATACGCAGCCGACGGC
>NZ_JBEOOL010000206.1:0-376 GCF_040309225.1 Pseudoalteromonas sp. GW168-MNA-CIBAN-0100
TTAGCATATCGGTTATTAATTTTACTTGTTGCACTAAGGCCGACAACTCTGTTGCCGAAAGCTTAACAAAATTTAAATGCTCATTATTTACTTTATGCACGCTGTCGGTATTACTTACTATATTTTGTAAGCTCTGCGCTATTTGGTTGCTGGCATTTATAATGGTATGGCTTAAATGTATTTGTTGTCCGCTTAATTGCTCAGTCTGTTGCATAGACTGAGTTACTTGCTCGATACTTTGCACGCCTGCTTGGGCGCTATTGTAGGTTGTGTTTAGTAGCTGATTTAAATGAGTAGTAAAAAGATTGTATTGCTCGCTTAGTTCACGAAACTCATCATAAGTAAAATGGGGTAACTTTGCCGATAAGTCTGCATC
>NZ_JBEOOL010000207.1:0-376 GCF_040309225.1 Pseudoalteromonas sp. GW168-MNA-CIBAN-0100
AATGGTCTTAACTAACTCAAACTGTGATGCTCACTATGTCAGTAGCTTGGGGGTTGCGCAATATTATGCTATTCCAACCCTGTTCAATCCTTACTGACATTACGAAAAGTAAGTCAAGTGACGATTTGGCTAAGCTAGTTCTCAATCGCTCGCAACTCACTTTGGGGCAGAAACGAGTTAATCATGAATGACTGCTCATGGCACTTAGCCAAACTTCGGCAAAGAGCGAATAGCGGACATCAACGTTCACTTCAGCATGACCGAAGACTGAACGGTTTTGAGCTAAAGTTTTTGCGCGGCACATGGAAAAGAACTGCGTAGAGTTTGGTGCCAGATGCAAGTCCATGCTAGGGATTTACTGCTGACTAAATAACTG
>NZ_JBEOOL010000208.1:0-375 GCF_040309225.1 Pseudoalteromonas sp. GW168-MNA-CIBAN-0100
GTTAAAAACAGTACATGCATTACTGGGCGGTTTGCTTTTGGCTCGCGCAGTACAATATTACGTTTTTCGAGGGCTTTTTTAAGGGGCGTTGATATTTTTTTACAAAAGGTTAAAAGCTCTTTGCCTTCGTTGGTATCGGGGGTTTATACACGTAGCTCAGAGCACAAGGTAAAATCTTTAGCAGCCTCTACAACCGCCCCTACACGATCTTCTACTGGCATGTTTTCGATCAGCGTACCAGCAAACCATTGACGAGCAAACACCATGTTTTTAAAATCAACTTTTTTAATTATTTCGTCGCCATGCTGCGCGTCAAAACACTCATAAATAACATAACCGGTATTTGGTTTTGCTTTAACATAACCGGCAAAACCT
>NZ_JBEOOL010000209.1:0-375 GCF_040309225.1 Pseudoalteromonas sp. GW168-MNA-CIBAN-0100
ACTTCGGGCTGAATGCTATAAATTGCAATAGCCAGTATGGTAAGCACTTTATATCCAAAATTTGTATTGCTTTGAAGGTTATTTGATTGGGCTAGAGTTACATAAATTTCTATATGTCGAACAATAGTCTCTACTTCTCTTAGGGATAATCTATTGGCAATAATAATTTGTTTTATTGTTCTAATTGAGCCACATTCATATAGCTTCATATCTTCCAATACATGGCTTGATCTAACTAAGTTTTTATAGTGTTCAATTGCAGCAATACTTTCACGGTGAGCATTGGTATCGACTGTTTCAGGAAGAGCGATAGTGAATTTAACAAATTTATCTAAATATCTTTGAGCATCAACTGCATGACCATAACAATGATTT
>NZ_JBEOOL010000210.1:0-373 GCF_040309225.1 Pseudoalteromonas sp. GW168-MNA-CIBAN-0100
GCGTATAAGGGTGGCGTGGCTGGCTAAAAATACGATGCGTTGGGCCTGCTTCAACCATTTGTCCACAATATAAAACATGAATAGTATGCGACCAGTTAACAATTTCTTCTAGCTCATGAGAAATCATTAAAATAGACATGTTTTTTAACTGATTTAAGCTTTTTAACAATCTAAATACTTGTGCACGGGTGGTGCTTTCAAGTGCGGTGGTGGGCTCATCTGCAATTAATAATTTTGGCGTACGCGCAATTGCCATAGCAATCATCACTTTTTGGCACACCCCTTCTGAAAGCTCGTGGGGGTAGCTGCTAAGTATTTCTTCGTGGTTTTTAATACCGACTTTATGAATAAGTGCTTTTACTCTGTCTTTGCG
>NZ_JBEOOL010000211.1:0-373 GCF_040309225.1 Pseudoalteromonas sp. GW168-MNA-CIBAN-0100
GTATTAAGCAAAGAGAAAACACGCCCATCAAAAGCCGAATATGCACCTTGCGCATAATATAAAACCGCTTTGCCATTGAGCAAATTAAATAACTGTTCACTCAACTCACTTAATCCATGGGTTGCATCAAACAAATATTCGTTTTTTGCTTTTTCAAAGCCTATTCTACGGCCATGCCATACTTCGGCTAGTTTATCTTTATTAAGGCAAAATAATGTACTGGGGGTATCGCTATTTGGAGCAAGTACAAGTACGGCATCGGGCTCATTAAAACCAGTTAAGTAAAAAAAGTCACTGTCTTGCCTAAATGCATAGTGAGTGTCGCGGCTGCGCGTAACTTCGCTCGCCGCAGGTATAATTGCCACACTGTTAC
>NZ_JBEOOL010000212.1:0-372 GCF_040309225.1 Pseudoalteromonas sp. GW168-MNA-CIBAN-0100
GTGCAAATGGTTGATAGTTTTGTTTTAAAAACTCATCGAGTACACCGGCTGCAAAAATACCGCGCATTGCACCCCCTTCAACAACCAAAGTGTGTTTATGTTGATTTGTCATAACGATATATTCCTTACATCATTTTTTAATGCTATCAACTTAGTTAGCAAAGTGCGAGGGAGGAGGTAGGCGATTATTTATTATAAATACTCAACAAAATAAACGGGCAGTGTTTAATTGCCCGTTTATTGTTATTTTAACGGTTTAGAAAAATATAATTGCTGTAGGTTTTTAAATGCTTTGAACCCACATTACACCAACTTCTTTTTTAGTTACTTTAACTTGCGTACCGGCGCTAATGGGATGTTTGCTTTTAAGAT
>NZ_JBEOOL010000213.1:0-371 GCF_040309225.1 Pseudoalteromonas sp. GW168-MNA-CIBAN-0100
TAATTTTAGGATGACTATCGCCTTGTTCTTTTCCCGTGCCACCTATAGTAACAGACTGCAGTATTGATACGTTATCTTCAATTACCGCCGTTTCGCCAATAACAATACCGGTTGCATGGTCAAACATTATTCCTTTACCCACTTTACAAGCAGGATGAATATCAACGCCAAATACTTCTGAGCTACGGCTTTGAATAAAGCGCGCCAACTCTTTACGGTTTTGCGTCCACAAACAATTAGCTAAACGATGCGCCTGAATAGCATGGAAACCTTTTAAATTTAATATTACCGTAAGGTAAGTTTCGGCTGCAGGGTCACGATCTTTTACCGCTTTAATATCGTGAGCAACGTGCGTTAGCATACGCTCACAC
>NZ_JBEOOL010000214.1:0-370 GCF_040309225.1 Pseudoalteromonas sp. GW168-MNA-CIBAN-0100
CACTATAAACGAGTGTTGCTCGCTAAAACTTATTTATACTTCAAATTACTTTTAATTGTTCCAGTATCCAGCGATGAATTGGGCTTTCACTGGTACGTGGGTGCCATGCGGCTATTACTTTAAAAGACGGTGGTAATGCTTCAACGGTTAGCTCTTGTACTTTATTGTTTGGTAATAATCGCGACGGATAAAATGCGATCATATCGGTTGTATGAAGAATGTTTGGTACCGCCGAAAAGCTAGGTACCGACATAACAATATTGCGTTTAAGGCCCTTAGCTGCAAACCACTGATCGTGAGAGCCACGTAAATTGGCACGCGAAGGTGATACCACTAGCTGCGGATAAGCTGCAATTTGTGCCAGTGTTAA
>NZ_JBEOOL010000215.1:0-369 GCF_040309225.1 Pseudoalteromonas sp. GW168-MNA-CIBAN-0100
AATAAACACACTCCAGGCACTCTGCTGTATATTTTTTATCCTGTTTTATTGCTCGGCGTTATTATTGGCTTTACTCTGATCGGGCGAGTCCCTGAACTTGTCGCCATTAGCATTGCCAATATATTGATGTTTGCGGCCTCAATTGTGCATTGTCTTGCTATTAGCCAGTTTTTAGATTATCGCGGTATTGGCTTTAAACTTGTTTGTGCATTTACTGCTTTTAGCAGCGTAATGCTGGGTTATTACAGCTTTTTGTCGCCATCTATTCAAGATAGGCTGTTTATATCTGATATACAGCATATAGCTGAAGCTGCATTTTTACTGTTTATATTTATAAAGTATGCACGTAAGCCCTATCCTAATGGCAGT
>NZ_JBEOOL010000216.1:0-369 GCF_040309225.1 Pseudoalteromonas sp. GW168-MNA-CIBAN-0100
CGCTGAAGCTCAAATGGCGAAAGGTGCATCTGCTGAACTTGATTATAATCAAGCCGCAGTGCAACTAGCTGAAGCAATTGCTCAGCTACGCATTATTCAGCAATTACGTAAAAAGTAAGCCTATCTGGTTTTTAAAAGCCCACATAACGTGGGCTTTTTTGTGCCTGTAATATAAATCAGCAATGTTATAAAAATTATAAATTTACTTTTTGTGCTCACTATTTATCCCTTGTTACTTATATCCATCACTAATCCCCGTTACAATAACGCCATTGAAGTGTCTGAGTGTTTCAGCCAAGATTCAGTAGTCAGTAATTAAGCTACTGAGTATTTGCACATGATGTGATTTACATAATCTACTGTGCACCA
>NZ_JBEOOL010000217.1:0-368 GCF_040309225.1 Pseudoalteromonas sp. GW168-MNA-CIBAN-0100
CGCATTGCGAAGGTGAGCAGCAAGTAGCTCGCTGGGGCGGGGAGGAATTTACCTTAGTGTTTCCTAACAAAACTGCAGCAGAAGCAAAACTCATGTGTGAACTATTACGGGAAGAAATTGCAAATAACGATTTTTCAGTAATTGCTGCTGGGCTGCATCAAGTAACCGCGAGTTTTGGTGTTTCTGATTCTAATAATATAGACGATTACGACCGACTTTTATCAGGAGCCGATCAGGCATTATACAAAGCCAAAAACGGTGGCCGTAATCGCACCGAAATCATGTAATTGAAAAGTGCCTCAGTCGCACACATATAGAGAGTATACATTGAGCGAAGGCATCAGCATGATAAATGGATTGTTCATTGT
>NZ_JBEOOL010000218.1:0-368 GCF_040309225.1 Pseudoalteromonas sp. GW168-MNA-CIBAN-0100
GGGTGGTACGCGAGATCTGTCAAGTATTGCCTCGGTTGAGGTGCTAAAAGGGCCGCGTGCTGCGTTATTTGGTCGGGGAGAACCTGGCGGAGTGGTTAACTTAATAACTAAACGGCCAGCATTTGATACCGCAGGCGAACTAAAACTTGCTGTTGCAAGTGAGGATACCTATAGGGCTGATATAGATTACACCACTGGGGTTTCTGATGATGTTGCAATTAGACTGATCGGTTTTTATGAAGATTCAAATAGCTTTAGAGACACCATTAAAAAAACCAAACAAGGCGTTAGCCCATCAGTAGCTTGGTATATTAACGACAATAGTGAACTGATTTACGAACTTGAATACAGTAAGCAAACAATACCTT
>NZ_JBEOOL010000219.1:0-367 GCF_040309225.1 Pseudoalteromonas sp. GW168-MNA-CIBAN-0100
CCCTATAGTAAAGCACAGCTTTAACTGCAGAAGCGCAAAAGATATCCCAACTATTTTAGCTAAAGCTTTTTATATTGCCAGCACAGGCCGCCCAGGCCCAGTGGTAGTAGAGCTGCCAAAAGACATGCTAAACCCTGAGATAAAGTTTGATTATGAATTTCCTAAATCTACCGATTTAAGAACTTACAACCCAAACACTAAAGGCCACTCAAAACAAATACGCAAAGCCGTTACCGCCATACTAGAAGCAAAAAAACTGGTAGTGTACTCTGGCGGCGGAATTGTAATTTCAAACACTTCTGAGCAATTAACTCACTTGGTAGAGTCACTAAATGCGCCAATTACCAATACCCTTATGGGGCTAGGT
>NZ_JBEOOL010000220.1:0-367 GCF_040309225.1 Pseudoalteromonas sp. GW168-MNA-CIBAN-0100
CTTCACGCACAGTAAAAAAGTTATCTAACGATTTAGACATTTTTTCTTTATTTACTTGCACCATACCCGTGTGGATCCAAGTATTTACATACTTGCCATTATTTGCACAGCACGATTGTGCAATTTCGTTTTCGTGATGCGGAAACTGTAAGTCAGAACCCCCACCATGAATATCAAAATGCTCACCCAAATGCTTTGAGCTCATAGCAGAACATTCAATATGCCAACCTGGACGCCCTTCGCCCCATGGAGATGACCATGATGGCTCACCCGCTTTGGCTTTTTTCCACAATACAAAATCAAGCGGATCGTCTTTATCTTGAGCAACCTCAACACGCGATCCTGATTGCAGCATGGTTAAATCTTG
>NZ_JBEOOL010000221.1:0-367 GCF_040309225.1 Pseudoalteromonas sp. GW168-MNA-CIBAN-0100
TAATTGTTCTCTTAAATTATCTTCAATATCTGGGTTATCTTTAAGGTATAGGATCTTATCCCTTAATCTCTTTGACTGTATATTTGGCTCGATTATCATCTCATCGAACTGTCGTTTAACTGTTTTAGTTGCACCACGAAGTGCAGCTTTATTTACTTTATGAGATTTGGCCTCTATTATAATCATAAAGCTATCAATAAACGTCACTAGATCAGTTTCATATTCTCTGCCATCTTGTGACCACTTAAGCCCACTCTTTGTTTGTGACTCTGGAAATCTTCTAAGAATAATTTCTTCAATCTTATCCTCTAAGTATTTAGCTTTAATACGCTTTACTTTCTCTTTATTTATTCCTTTTGTGAGACTT
>NZ_JBEOOL010000222.1:0-367 GCF_040309225.1 Pseudoalteromonas sp. GW168-MNA-CIBAN-0100
GCTTATACTCTATCAATAAACCAATTTCATGAAGCTGTGCAACTGCCGTTAATAAAGGCAACCCATTAAGTGTTTTTATTGGCCAGCTTTCATTTACTTCTGATGCTAAGTTTAATACGAGACTGGCGACGCGGCTAGCTTGCTTTTGATCAACATGGTAACGATCGATAAAGCCATCGATTGTACGTTTACGAATATCGCTATTATGCAGCTCTGGTAGCATGCTGTATAAAACACCCTCACGCAGTGCTCCACCTGCTAATCCCATTTTTTCGATCTCGAGCGATTCAAATAATGCAATTAAAATGGCAAGCCCTGATACAAATACTAAACGGCGATCTTCACTTAGCCCTGGTAGGTCTAATGC
>NZ_JBEOOL010000223.1:0-367 GCF_040309225.1 Pseudoalteromonas sp. GW168-MNA-CIBAN-0100
GTCTAGCTTAAGTGCCCGCGCTAAAATAGGTAATAACCCCCCTAGCGTAGTAGAAATAGTTACCTGAATAAACAATGCCACTGCGATGGCCATCGCAATTATATTTAAATCGAACCCACCGGCAGATTTAACATCGCTAAAAAATAAGATGCGAATAACCATTACGCCCGCCACCGCTAACGCAAGACACACTGCAATTTGGCTTTCTTTAAGAAACACAGCAAACCATTGTCTTTTTTTCAGCTCGCCTGTTGCTAACGCCCGTATTACCAAAGTAGCCGCTTGTGAGCCTGTGTTACCGCCCGCAGCCGCAATAACCGGCATGTACACTGCCAACAATACTAACTGGCTTAATGTGTCTTCGTAT
>NZ_JBEOOL010000224.1:0-367 GCF_040309225.1 Pseudoalteromonas sp. GW168-MNA-CIBAN-0100
GCTATAAAGTGCTAAACGAATATGCCCAGGCTCGCCGTAACGTATTTTTTGTGTGGCAGAGGCTAAACTGGTTAATGAATGACTCACTTCTTGATAGTAACGATTGCCCGCGTCGGTTAACGAAAAGCTACGGCCACTGCGGTTAAATAGCGGCTCGTTTAAATATTGCTCTAGTAATTTAACCTGATGGCTCACGGCACTTTGCGTCACATTTAGATGTTCTGCTGCTTTAGAAAAACTATTTAATCGCGCTACAGATTCAAAACACTGAACAGCACGTAATGGGGGTAATTTCATTATTAGTTAAACTCATACTAAAAGTATTTTAATCATTATACATAATTAAACGAATTGCTCTATGCTAGCG
>NZ_JBEOOL010000225.1:0-366 GCF_040309225.1 Pseudoalteromonas sp. GW168-MNA-CIBAN-0100
CCGCAAATGGACCCGATGCATCAATATTAGTGTTAATATCATCAACATCGTCTAGCTCTAATGTCATTGAGCGGTAACCTGCTTTAACAGCAACATCTATTGCTAGGTTATCAATAAATTCCCATGCAATACCCATTTGGTAATCTTGAACTTTGCTATCGTCAATTGCTACAAAGCTGCCCTCAAAAAACACGCTTAAACCGGTAAAAGGTAAGCCTGCTTCAGCGCGGCCGTAAACCAATGGTACAAAGCCTGAAAACTCAACAGTTTCA
The DNA here is from genome assembly GCF_040309225.1 of Pseudoalteromonas sp. GW168-MNA-CIBAN-0100. Lineage (NCBI taxonomy): Bacteria > Pseudomonadati > Pseudomonadota > Gammaproteobacteria > Alteromonadales > Pseudoalteromonadaceae > Pseudoalteromonas > Pseudoalteromonas sp. GW168-MNA-CIBAN-0100. The sequence goes on from NZ_JBEOOL010000225.1 coordinate 273, forward strand.
GTATAATCAGCGCCACCTTGTTGCGTAGTACCTTTAACTAAAATCTCACCATCAAACTGCTTAGCGTTAACACCCAAATCGATAGAGATTAAGT
>NZ_JBEOOL010000226.1:0-366 GCF_040309225.1 Pseudoalteromonas sp. GW168-MNA-CIBAN-0100
TTGTTTGCCCGCCGACTGCTTGGCCTAATTGAATACCATCCCCCATATCGAAGGTGTTGCCATAAGGTATGCAATACTCAAGTAGATCAGGCATGTATTGACGTGTCATGGTGTCGTTCATTACAAAGCCACCGGTGGCTAATACCACACCACGAGTTGCACGAATCGCAATTTCTCGGTTGTCGCGCTTAGCAATTACGCCGCAAACACGATTGTTTTTATCTACTAATAAAGCAATAGCGCGACAATCATTAATTACCTCAGCGCCCGCGCCTGCGATGCGCTGCATTATGGCATCCATAAATATTTTACCGCCTTCGTCGCCCACTTTAGAGGGCACGTGACCGCGTGGAACGGGCTTAGCAA
>NZ_JBEOOL010000227.1:0-365 GCF_040309225.1 Pseudoalteromonas sp. GW168-MNA-CIBAN-0100
GGGTAAGCGATTCACTTTGCAGCTGCTGCCAAAAGTCGCTGTGTTCAAATTGCGCGTTAAGCGCTGCGCTTAGCTCGTTTATTTGTACGCTTAGCTCGTTATGTTTACTGCTTAATTGGTTTAACTGATTAGTTAACTCAACATGCTGGTTTTGTAATTGCTGCTGCGCGTGTTGCTCGGTTTTTAAAGCATTAAGCTGCTGATTTACTTTTTCTTGTAAGGTACGCAGCTGTGTTTGTACTGCAAAATACTGGGCTTTTTGCTCGCTGAGTTGCTTGTAGGTTTCATCAAGCTTCTCGGTTGTTAACGCGTTAAGCTCGGTGCGAGCGTCTTGCATGGTCGTTTTAATTTCTAGCTGCTTAGCC
>NZ_JBEOOL010000228.1:0-364 GCF_040309225.1 Pseudoalteromonas sp. GW168-MNA-CIBAN-0100
GTGTTGTATTATCACCAGAAGCGCTAATGAGAGAGATTGGCATGTTAGAAGCACGTGGCGTACCTGTACGCGAGCGTCTTTTAATCAGTGCTGCATGTCCATTAATTTTGCCTTTCCATGTTGCATTAGATGTAGCCCGTGAAACTGCACGTGGTGATAAGCCAATTGGTACAACTGGCCGTGGTATCGGTCCTGCGTACGAAGATAAAGTGGCACGTCGTGGTTTGCGCGTAGGGGATTTATTTAATCCTGAACTATTCGCAGCAAAACTAGAAGAAGTTCTTGAATACCATAACTTTACTTTAGTTAATTACTATAAAGTAGATGCTGTTGATTTTCAGAAAACCTTTGATGACGCAATGGC
>NZ_JBEOOL010000229.1:0-363 GCF_040309225.1 Pseudoalteromonas sp. GW168-MNA-CIBAN-0100
CGCTGTAAAATATCAGTTGTCATGCATTGCTTAGCTAGTTGCGCAAGCTTAACTGCTATTGCATTATTGTCGCTGCAAACACTTAGTAAATCATCAATTAAACAACCTAGCGCGCGTACTTCAATTAATTGCATTTGCTGGCGCTGATACTCACTCAACATAGCTAAATTAGTTGCTGCACCAAAATCGCCAAATAACACATCTGCGTCTTGGTTTACCATAGTGTTATGCGCATATACATCGCCATGGCTTACTTTATTTGCATGCAAATGTTGTAGGGTACTGGCCATTTGTTGCACAACTTTATAAATAGCTTGGCTACTATAATTACAGCCATCTGCGAAGGTGTCGCGAGTACACGTT
>NZ_JBEOOL010000230.1:0-362 GCF_040309225.1 Pseudoalteromonas sp. GW168-MNA-CIBAN-0100
TTCTTCACCTTTGCCTAAGATTAATAGTGTTTTTAATAATCATGGTTTTTTAAATTCCATAATTCAAACTGTAGCCGATATCCATAATCATCCTGATTTTAAAGGTTCAAGGGAGGGACCCGTCTCGCGGGAGGGTGACTTTGAACTTTTAAAATTAAAGGAGAGTTGAAAAGTTAGTTAATAAGTGATCTTATAGGCATGTCAGGTAGAGCGGTAACTCTTACCTGACACTAACACAAACAACTTACTAGGAGTTATTCATGTCTAAGCAAGATACTAACAATGTTGATCTAATTACTACAGCCGAAAATATAGAAAATCTATTAACTGCCCTTATTGGCCTATCCGCTTTCTACAAAACA
>NZ_JBEOOL010000231.1:0-362 GCF_040309225.1 Pseudoalteromonas sp. GW168-MNA-CIBAN-0100
TAGCCTTGATGGCTTCTTCCACAACCTCAGCTGTATTGCCCTTAGTCTTCGTCTGATCCAACCTGCCAAGGCTTTTAGCTCTCGTTTACAATTGGCTATACTAAAATAATTTACAAAACCGCGCACAACTGGATTTAGCCGTTTTATTACTTCTGCTAAATTTATGCCGCCGTTACGTTTTGTTAATTGCTTCACTTTTTGTTTAAACCCGATGAGTTTTGATGCTTGTATCCGTGTCCACTGGCTACCTATCTCTACTCCCAAAAACTTCACTCCTTTGCTGCTATGAGCAATATGGGTTTTATTTTGGTTCACGGTTAATTTCAAGTCTCGCTCTAGTATCTGGGTGGATGCCTTAAGTG
>NZ_JBEOOL010000232.1:0-362 GCF_040309225.1 Pseudoalteromonas sp. GW168-MNA-CIBAN-0100
GGCAGGACATTAAAATGACAGCAACTCAATACAGCTTGGCAGAATTAATGATTTGTGCCGCAGCAACCGCATTTGATAACGATGGTGAAGTGCTTGCCACCGGCATTGGGGTTATTCCGCGTTTAGCGGCGAGTATTTCTATGAGTACTAACAACCCAGATTTAATGATGACAGACTCAGAAGCCTACTTACTGAGTGAGCCAAATCCGATTGGCGCACGTGGCGATGATTTTGTACAGCGTAACGAAACATGGATGGGTTTTTCACGCATTTTTGACAATGTGTGGAGCCGTAAACGCCACGCCATGATAGGGCCAACGCAAATTGATAAGTACGGGCAAAGTAATATTTCAGCCCTAGGG
>NZ_JBEOOL010000233.1:0-361 GCF_040309225.1 Pseudoalteromonas sp. GW168-MNA-CIBAN-0100
TTTCAATCCCAGCTCTTATTTTAAAAGCTACAACATAGAGCTGATTACTATATTGAGAGAATTCTAAAAGTGTTTTGTCACGCCTAGATTGATGATATAATTTAGCCCGTCGAGTATTAGAAAACTTATAAGTTACAGACAACCTTACATCACATTGACTTTCTTCAGCGAGACCCTCCCACTGCCCACCTAAACTATATCTCCATTTGCTATTATCGATCTCACCAGAAAGACTAACCCCAATTGATTTATCAAATTGAGCTTCATCATATGACCTTTATAAGCTTGTAAAAAAAGATGTTTGAGTATTATCGCCCCAAAAAAAACTATAATTAGCCTGAATATAATGCTCTCTTAAACG
>NZ_JBEOOL010000234.1:0-361 GCF_040309225.1 Pseudoalteromonas sp. GW168-MNA-CIBAN-0100
GCAGTAAAAAGGCCAATCGGTTTTATTGGGTGCAGCCCAATGGAGAAGTAGACTTTTACGATAAGCGTCATTTGTTTTGTTTAGGCAACGAAGGCGACTTTGTAGTAGCAGGACAAGCGCGCAAAGTGTTTACTATTAATGGCTTTAAGCTATTACCACAAGTGTGCTACGACCTACGCTTTCCGGTATTTCAGCGCAATAACAACGATTACGATGTAATGATTAATATTGCTAATTGGCCCGCAGTGCGACGCCATGTTTGGGATACATTATTAATGGCGCGAGCGATGGAAAATGTATGTTATGTGTTTGGGGTAAATCGCATTGGTGATGATGCCAATGGTGTTGCTCACAATGGTGG
>NZ_JBEOOL010000235.1:0-360 GCF_040309225.1 Pseudoalteromonas sp. GW168-MNA-CIBAN-0100
GTATTAGGTATTGCACTAAGTGCGGTTACCTCTTGGGGCACCTCGGCGAGTAAACTGCCAGGGTAAGCTAATAGTAAATAACACCAGCGTCTAAAATACATAACGCACGCCTAGCTTGGCTTTGTGTTGGTACCCTTGAGAAATAATAGGGCTGTCGTCAATTTCTTTAGAAAATAAAGTCGTTAACCAGCCGGCTAAAAACACCCAGTCTTGGTTAAGCGGGTACTCAGCATGAAACTCAAGCATAATGCTGCTGCTGGCATTGGTTTTATAGGCAGGACGCAGCAAGGTAACTTCACTTTGCTCAATACCAAAATAATAGTTAGTAAAGTCAGCAGAGTAGGCACTAAAGCCTATGCC
>NZ_JBEOOL010000236.1:0-360 GCF_040309225.1 Pseudoalteromonas sp. GW168-MNA-CIBAN-0100
GCTTTAAGCAAGGCCACGCATTTAACACGATTAACCAAGTCGTGCTGGGGAGTGAGGTAGCGAGTAAATTAAACTATAAACTGGGCGACAGCATTGTTATATCTCATGGTATGGGCAGCACCAGCTTTCATCATCCTGATGACAACCCGTTTAAAGTGGTCGGTATTTTAAATGCCACCGGCACCCCTGTAGATAAAACGCTGCATATACCGCTGGCCGCTATCGATTTAATCCATGGTGGCCATAGTGCAGAGCACGAGGAACATAGCAACTTAGTTGGCCACCCAAAACAAATTACTGCGTTTTTAATGGGCTTTAACTCACCACTTTACACGCTGCAAATTAGGCGCAATATAAACC
>NZ_JBEOOL010000237.1:0-359 GCF_040309225.1 Pseudoalteromonas sp. GW168-MNA-CIBAN-0100
GTAAATAGCCTTGATAACCGGCAAGAAATTCTTTTGCGCAAGCGCGACTTCGACCTGCTTGGTAATCGTAAATCACGACAGGCTCACGGCTGACCTCATTGCTGCGATAAACCCACATGTAGGAATTGCTGCTAGGGTTGTCACCTTCATCTAACACTTGTGTACGGGTTTCATCGGCACATAAACTATGCTCACTAAGCAAGTGACGTTGCATGGCTGCCACTAAGGGGCTGATTAGCAGGCCCGCTTTAATACACCAATTAGCTAATGTTCCGCGCGATAGTTCAAGGCCGCCACGGCCCAGTATGTCAACGAAACGATAAAGCGGTAAGGCATCGCAGTATTTGCCCGTAACAACC
>NZ_JBEOOL010000238.1:0-358 GCF_040309225.1 Pseudoalteromonas sp. GW168-MNA-CIBAN-0100
GTATGTTTCTGTAGGAACTTGCAGTTTCTTTTTGTTTATAGAATTTAAGTTATATTCAAGATATGCTTCACGTCTAATCGGTGATGTTGAAAGTGTTAGAATGAATTTGTAAGATAGCTCTGAGTCGTTTAGATAAGTGACAATCAAAATGACTGTAGACATAATTTTATTTTTTAGCAATTGATCAAAGTTGGTGTGCGTCACCATGTTATCAAGCACATTACAAATGGTTTTAATTAGTCTTTCTTTCTGATTGCTACAAAGAAGATAATACATACCATCGACTATATTTTGTACTATTTGAAAAGAGTTGTGAAAGCTCTCGTCTCCGAAAATTAAATCCAGCGCGGTTGAATAT
>NZ_JBEOOL010000239.1:0-357 GCF_040309225.1 Pseudoalteromonas sp. GW168-MNA-CIBAN-0100
TTCCCAAATAGCTTTGTAATTGTCGCTTGGAAGTAAGTCGTCACGTAGTTGTGAGTAGCGAAATGCCAATGGTTTTTTAACCAGTGCGTCAATAACATGCAAGTAACTAATATTACGTGCACGGCATCCTTTAGAAGCATAGACACGCGCTAACGTTTGAACTAAATCGCTGCCATAGTGCAGCTCTAAACGGTTGTCATATAAACGAACCAGTAATCGGCTACCAATAAGGCGTGACGGGACGCTATAGGTAACACGTTTCAATGAAATAGTACTCGTACGTGACACCGTTAGATAATGCTCGGTGTAATTGACGCTCATCGTCCGTGGTAAAGCATGTAATTGTCGCTGCTCTAC
>NZ_JBEOOL010000240.1:0-356 GCF_040309225.1 Pseudoalteromonas sp. GW168-MNA-CIBAN-0100
TCGAATTAGATTATTGTCTCATTAAGTTGAGAAAGTGGCAAGAAAAGTATAACCCCATTTCAAAACCAACAAAGTGGTTTGATTGTAGGCGAACTAATTTAAATGAGGTACAGAGAAAACAAAAAGGGATTAATTGTTTTTTGTTCAGAGGTTATCAAAATGAAGAGCCTGGTTTGTTTGGCTCTCGTTTAGCAAGCCGCCTTGCAGCAGCACTATTTTTTGCTTCGAAAGACCAACTCACTTCTGCAACTTATGCTGGAAAAAGTTTCAAAGAATGTCATCTTCAACTTGAGCAGCAAGAGGGCATTGCTCTTAGCTTATTTAAATCTGAATATACTCCTCACTCTATGCGTGTG
>NZ_JBEOOL010000241.1:0-356 GCF_040309225.1 Pseudoalteromonas sp. GW168-MNA-CIBAN-0100
GCTAAAGGTCCAAACAAAAAGCTTATACCGTCGTTAGCAAAACCAATAACCGATGAAACAGCGGAAGATACACTTGCTAATGCATTTTTACCTGCATCAAAAAATAATACAAAACCACCAATAATTACTTGCATCGCAAATGCGATACCTACCGTTCTAAGCTTTATAGCTTTGCGATTAGTTGACGCCGCAAATGCAATAGCTAGCAGCACAAACATGCCAACTACGCTCATAAAAGTTGTCATACAAATGTTTCCCGTTACTATTCTTGAAGAATATGTTTGATTTTACTTTTTATTATATCAATCGCAACGCGATTCATGCCGCCTCGAGTGACAACTAGATCTGCATTATGC
>NZ_JBEOOL010000242.1:0-356 GCF_040309225.1 Pseudoalteromonas sp. GW168-MNA-CIBAN-0100
TTCCAAAGCTGTGGAAGTTCATCAAGCTTAGTTTTACGCAAAAAGCCACCAAAGGGCGTTATTGAGGCTGTACTCGCTAAGTGACTTGCAACTGATGCAGTATCAACAGTCATAGTTCTAAACTTAACGAGCGTAAATGGCTTCTTATCACGACCAACACGCTCTTGCATAAAAATAGGTGAGCCCGTATCAAATAAACCAATTATGTATAAAATCACTAAAAATGGCATTGCAAACAATAATCCAAAAAGTGAAAACAAAAAATCAAGTAAACGTATCATTTATAAATCCAATAATTATTCCGTTGAAGGCTTTTTAGCGGCAAGTTTAAAACCATAATCCACTGAATATGGTGG
>NZ_JBEOOL010000243.1:0-355 GCF_040309225.1 Pseudoalteromonas sp. GW168-MNA-CIBAN-0100
GGCTCTCACTACGTAAAAAAGCTTCGCCAGCAGGTGCTTCAATATCAATATGTGTCGCTGTTTGTAAGCGTTCAACAACTTGCATTGGATAACTTTCGCTAACCGCGGCACCAATGTGCAACTCAATTAACGCTGCATTAGGCGCGGAAGCGATAGAAAAAGGACGTTTGTCTTTTTCACCCATGACCACAGTTAGGTATTGGCCAGCCTTAAAGTCAAAGGCTGCTTCGGGTTTAAGGAACACTTGGTATACAGCGTCATTAAACGGGGTGACTTTTTCTATCTGACAACGAATGGTTTTCATCTAACGTCCTTTAAACCCTTTTATAATTTTTTATCAACGAGTTAATTATAG
>NZ_JBEOOL010000244.1:0-354 GCF_040309225.1 Pseudoalteromonas sp. GW168-MNA-CIBAN-0100
AACATATGCAGATGAGTTGCTTGGAGAGAATAAATGATGTTGAATTTTCTGCAAAAAATAGGGCATAAAACACTAGGTCGTTTTGCAGCGCTAGGGCGCTCAGCGAACATGTTATTTGGTGCACTTGTGCACATACCTAACTTTAAAAAAGGCACCCCCTTACTCATTCGCCAGCTTTATATGGTGGGCTCACAATCGTTGCTCATTATTGTGGTGTCGGGGTTGTTTATTGGCATGGTATTAGCGCTGCAAGGCTATACAGTGCTGGTTGGTTATGGTGCAGAGGATAGCTTAGGCCCTTTAGTTGCGCTGAGTTTGCTCAGAGAATTAGGTCCTGTGGTTACTGCATTGCTA
>NZ_JBEOOL010000245.1:0-354 GCF_040309225.1 Pseudoalteromonas sp. GW168-MNA-CIBAN-0100
GATCATTACTTAGTGAATGCCTTTGGTTTAACCTTTGATGAAATCAGCGCTTCTAACTTAGTTAAAGTAGATTTAAGCGGCAATATTATTGACGACACGCCTTTTAATATTAATCCAGCTGGCTTTACTATTCATAGCGCAATTCACGAAGTACGCGACGATGCGCATTGTGTGATTCATTTACACACGAAAGAAACCATAGCTGTTGCTACACAAAAAAATGGCTTATTGCCACTAAGTCAGTATTCCATGTTCTCTTTGCCGTCGCTTTCGTATCATGGTTACGAAGGGTTAGCGGTTAACGATGATGAACGAAAACGCTTACAAGATGATTTAGGCAATACTAACCATATG
>NZ_JBEOOL010000246.1:0-353 GCF_040309225.1 Pseudoalteromonas sp. GW168-MNA-CIBAN-0100
GGTTTTGCCTTTGTTGAAATGCCAAACGACATAGAAGTTAAAGGTGCAATTAAAGCCCTTAACCAAGCAACTGTTGATAAAAGCAAAATCCGCGTTAAATTGGCAGATGCTTAATTAGTTAGCCGCGGCTATTATTGCCCTTAATATTATAAACACAGATGTGTTTTATTATTAGGGCAGTATTAATTTAGCCTACATTTATAACACTGCCACAACTAATTTTTGCTCCTTGCTCCCCCTCCTAAGTTCTAAGTTCTAAGTTCTAAGTTCAAAGTTCAAAGTTCAAAGTTCAAAGTTCAATATTGTGCAACAGCTAAAACTTAAGTCTATAAAATTATATCCTGTATAGACAC
>NZ_JBEOOL010000247.1:0-352 GCF_040309225.1 Pseudoalteromonas sp. GW168-MNA-CIBAN-0100
TCATGCATTTTAGCCACAAAACCCGCTATAGATGTGTAATGTGGCTGGATATCACCCGACACACTCATAAATAAAATGTTCGTCTCACACGCTTTAGCAATTCGACGGCTACTGATCAAACCATGTGCATAGCCCAGTAAAATAATCTTTAGCATTACCGAAGGTGGATACGCCGCCGCGCCCGTTTTGTCATTGTTGTACCACGCGTCAAATCCCGATAAATCGAGTTTATTTTCGACAATATAACAAAGGGCATACTCAAAAGTGCCAGGCAGAATTTGCTCAGCGAAATTGATAGGAATGAATTTATTTTGACAGGATAAGTCAGGCTTGTAGTTAGCCATAACAGTTT
>NZ_JBEOOL010000248.1:0-352 GCF_040309225.1 Pseudoalteromonas sp. GW168-MNA-CIBAN-0100
TTAATTTAAATCCCCCTTCGTTATTTACTCCCACTGAATTTAAAGCATTTTTAATAAGCTGATACAAGGTCGTCAAAGTTATTAAAAGTAACTTGTGTACGCATGTAAGTTGCGTATGTAAGTGCTGCGAGCGTACAAAGGCGCTACAACAGGGTATTAAACTACCAGCCTCATAGTTTAAGGGGTAAGCACTCCTTAGCTTTAATGCTGTGTTAATCAATCCACATCACTTTAAATTAATAAAAAATGATCAGGCTATAGAATTAAATCATCACTAGCTGCGTTAAAAGTAATTTTTAGTCACCACACGAGCGTACTAAGTGAAAGTGATGGCAAAGTAATGATTCAGAAC
>NZ_JBEOOL010000249.1:0-351 GCF_040309225.1 Pseudoalteromonas sp. GW168-MNA-CIBAN-0100
TACAACCGGTCACCATAAATGGTGGCATGGAAATGCGTTCTTGGTATGATATTAAATCAATAGAATTAGATAAACGTGCCGATGAGCAAGGTGTAAGAGATTCTGCCGCTAAAGTAGAGCAACTTATTAACCAAGAAATAGCCAATGGTATTTCTGCTGATAAAATTATTTTAGCGGGTTTTTCCCAAGGTGGCGTTGTAGCTTTGCATTTAGCCCCACGTTTTGAGCAAAAGCTGGCGGGTGTAATGGCGCTTTCAACCTATATGTGTGTACCAGAAAAGCTGGCAGATGAAGCACTACACACAGATTTAAATATTTTTATGGCGCATGGCAGTCAAGATAATGTAGTAC
>NZ_JBEOOL010000250.1:0-351 GCF_040309225.1 Pseudoalteromonas sp. GW168-MNA-CIBAN-0100
CATGGTGTAAGGCATTTACTTGTTACCGATAACAATAACGTACCGTGTGGGGTAATTAGCATTACAGATATTGTGCGCAATCAAGGGCTTGATCATTACTTACAGTTTCGCACTATTAACGACCAGTACACTAAAAACATAACAATTGTACCTAGCTCATTAGCGGTAAATGAAGCGGTAAAACTAATGCGTGAACGCGGCGAAAAAGTTATTTTAGTTTTTAATCAACAGCAAAAAGAACATGGCATTATTACGCAGCGCGATTTATTACACCTGCTCACACGCCAGAGCGAGCAGAGTGTGTGCTGGGATTTAGCAAGTCGACCGCTTTATAAAATAACCCCACAAGAT
>NZ_JBEOOL010000251.1:0-350 GCF_040309225.1 Pseudoalteromonas sp. GW168-MNA-CIBAN-0100
ACTCAATGGTATAACCCGGGTTTTTATTTAGCTGCTAAAATACAAACACGCTTATTCCAGCGCTTTTAATAATCGATCAGTTCGCGGTAAATAATAGTTATCGTAATCAAGCGATACAATTACTCGCTCTGCTTTACCTAACATTTCGCTACGCGGGATCAAGCCTATTACGCGAGAATCGGCACTGTTATCGCGGTTATCACCCATGGCTAAATAGTAATTATTCGGGATTGTGATTTTATCAAACCCTGCTAATCGCGACGCTCTATTGGCTACTCTTATTGAGTGTTTATGACCGTTTAAGTTTTCAATTTTATCAAGTGAACCTAAATTACTGTGCAAACTAGCAT
>NZ_JBEOOL010000252.1:0-350 GCF_040309225.1 Pseudoalteromonas sp. GW168-MNA-CIBAN-0100
GAATATAATACCCAAACAAGTGATTTTGGAATATAAACAGGACGGGGAGAAATTGTACCAAAGCATAGCCAATCAATCCAGCTAAAATTAGAAATTGTAAGCACAAAAAACAGCCATAATTTTACTACAAACTATTTGACTTTTTTGATCTCATCCCATGCTGCATCCATCTCATCAAGCGTGGCAGACTCTAAACATTTACCTTGGGCATTTAAATAAGCTTGGACTTTTTCAAAGCGAGTTGAAAACTTGTCGCTGGCGCTGCGCAGTAATTGCTCTGGGTCGCGCTTTATATGGCGCGCAACGTTTACTGTAGCAAACAGTAAATCGCCCAGCTCTTCTGCACTATG
>NZ_JBEOOL010000253.1:0-349 GCF_040309225.1 Pseudoalteromonas sp. GW168-MNA-CIBAN-0100
TCTTTTATTACATCTTCAAGCTTTTCGTTGGCTACGTTAACAGCGCGTGTTGCACCCATTTTGCGTGCTAGCTCTAAGCGGTATTCGTTTACATCGCTAATAACTACGTGACGTGCGCCTACGTGCTTTGCCACTGCTGCTGCCATAATACCAATGGGGCCTGCACCAGTAATTAATACATCTTCGCCGACTAAATCAAACGACAGCGCGGTATGTACGGCATTACCAAAAGGATCAAAAATTGATGCTAATTCGTCTGAAATATTATCAGGAATTTTAAACGCATTAAACGCTGGTATAACTAAGTATTCAGCAAATGCACCTTCGCGATTTACGCCTACACCTGTGG
>NZ_JBEOOL010000254.1:0-348 GCF_040309225.1 Pseudoalteromonas sp. GW168-MNA-CIBAN-0100
GTTGCTAATTAGCCAATTTAATAGCCATTATGGTATCAAGTTAATAGAGTCAGGCTTGTTTGATGATGATACATTTGAGCAATATAGCCCTAGGGAAGTACAGCAGCTATCTGGTTCAAAAAGATCAAATTTACCTATTAATTTGGATGATCTATACGACTCATTTGTTGAGATAACCAAAGACTTTGATCAAAAATTACTTTCAAAAAATAGCCGTTACTTTAGCAAAAGTATTGGATTGCCAAGCAATGCTAACTTCCTAATTGAGTTTATTGTTGCTGGTACTCTTAAACCATCAATTTTTAAGTTTATAGAGCAGTTTATTACTAAATCTGCGTATTCATATTC
>NZ_JBEOOL010000255.1:0-348 GCF_040309225.1 Pseudoalteromonas sp. GW168-MNA-CIBAN-0100
GATATAGACGAAGTAGTAACGCAAATGTCGTTAAAATACTTCCCAGAGCTGTGTGAATCTAACAACGATCCTCGTGCAACAGTTATGTTTGACGACGGCATTAAATACATGCGCGAAGCCGCAAGCGAATCAATCGATGTTGTTATTGTTGATGGCACCGACCCAGTAGGCCCAGGTGAAGGTTTATTTAATCATGCATTTTACACTAGCTGCTTAAACGCCCTTCGCCCAGGTGGCATTTTAGTACAACAAAGCGAATCACCGCTTATGCATATGCCGTTATTAGTTGAAATGCGCGAAGCTATGCTAACGGTAGGTTTTAACGACTTACAAACACTGCCATTCCCG
>NZ_JBEOOL010000256.1:0-348 GCF_040309225.1 Pseudoalteromonas sp. GW168-MNA-CIBAN-0100
GGGTTACATTACATACATAAGCTACATAAACCACATACAACGCAATAAATGGAAATCTATATCTTGCAGCTGTACCATAATTAAAAACTACCAACCCGTATACCGAGAGTGATCCTATAAATAAAACTAACCAAAATATTAATTTATTTATGTTTTTATTCCATGCTTGGATGGTTAACCTAACGACAATAAACATAATAATTACATTCTCGAATGCTTGAATTAGCTGTAAAGGGCTACGCGCCTCCCAAGGAAAGGGCTTTGCAAAAAAATACAAGCCACTGGTCAGCCCCATATAAATAAAGTCTCCTATATCATTAACTAAGGGGACTTCATACACATTAATGC
>NZ_JBEOOL010000257.1:0-347 GCF_040309225.1 Pseudoalteromonas sp. GW168-MNA-CIBAN-0100
GCTTTATTGCAAACTCAATACGCCAAAGAAATGTGGGCATTGTTTTCTGAGGCTAACTTAACGGCTAACTCCACTTTAACAGGTGAATTTGAAGATAACAGTGAAGCCGCAGATGTTGATGCAATACTTGAAGAAATTGAAGCCGCTCGTGAAGAAGAGCTGGAGCGCTTAGATCGTATTCGAGACGTTGACGAAGATGCTTAAACTTAATTAAATTAAGCTGATGTCTAGCGTTTAGTAGCTAGGCATCAAGCCGTTGCAGTTAAATTCAATAAAACAAAGGTTAACTTAATCGCGGCCTGAGCCCGTATAAAGCAAATGTTTTTTGTTTTAACGCTTTCTCTTTC
>NZ_JBEOOL010000258.1:0-347 GCF_040309225.1 Pseudoalteromonas sp. GW168-MNA-CIBAN-0100
AATTACTTTTACTTTATCAGATGATGTAGGGATATTAAACCCAAACTCTGGCAGCGCTTTAACAAAAGATGATGGTGTTGCGAAGATAGAATTAACCGCAGGCACCGTAAAAGGAGCTGGAGCTGTTACTGCTAGTTATACGGTTGATGGCGAAACATATACTAGTCAGTTTGATTTCGAGTCAGCAGGGGATGCTGATATTAATGATCCAAGCTTATTTTCTTTAGCATTAGAAGGCTATTCAAAGTCAGATGGTAGTAAATCAAATAGAGTGTCTGCAAACTCAGCTATAGAGCTCAAAGCAAATCTTGAAAAAGATGGCTCTTCAGTTAATGGTGCAAGAGTTA
>NZ_JBEOOL010000259.1:0-346 GCF_040309225.1 Pseudoalteromonas sp. GW168-MNA-CIBAN-0100
CGACTACAGCGGCTAAAATACCGGCAATCATTCCAGCTATGGTCATTGCGCTGTTGTCTTGTTGTTGCTGTAAGCGCCGTGCTAAATGGCGCTGGGTAACGTGGGCAATTTCATGGCCAAGTACCGATGCAAATTGACTTTCATCATCAGCTTGCGCAATTAATCCGGTGTGTACGCCTACATGGCCGCCATAAAATGCAAAGGCGTTTATTTCAGAGTTATTTAACCAAAAAAATGAAAACGGAAACCGCACATCATTGGCGCTAGCCACAAGTTTACGGCCCACTGTGGTTAAGTACTCATCAAGCACAGGGTCGTTAATTATTGGCGACGAGCCTCTAATTTG
>NZ_JBEOOL010000260.1:0-345 GCF_040309225.1 Pseudoalteromonas sp. GW168-MNA-CIBAN-0100
GCCAAAGGCCGCCACCCGCTCGACTTTAAAAACCTAACCACAATCGACACTCATAAAGAGCATGTGGCCATTATTAACTACTTAGCCACTCGCCAAACACCCGCCATTATTTTAGCCGCCAGCGGCATGTGCACCGGCGGGCGCATTGTAAATTACCTAGCGCGTTTTTTAAGTGACAAAACCACCGACATACTGTTTGTAGGCTATCAAGGACGCGGCACATTAGGGCATGATATACAAACCTATGGCCCTCGTAACGGCTATGTATTTGTAAACGACACTCGCATTATCATAAACGCCAAAGTACACACTATAAGCGGCTACAGCGCCCACGCAGATCAAAAT
>NZ_JBEOOL010000262.1:0-344 GCF_040309225.1 Pseudoalteromonas sp. GW168-MNA-CIBAN-0100
GCAAAGAGCTTAGCTAAATGATGATAAACCCAAAATATAAATTACATAAAAGGTAGCTAATAATGACAACTAAAAATGATGACAGTGCTAAATATGCATTATCGCAGCAAAGTAAACCGCTTGATGATCCGCTAGAAGCAATTAAAAGCATGCGTTTAGAGCAGTTGGCCGTATGTAAGCTAAAAGCAGAAAAAGAGATGCAAACTATGAAAGCAGAATCTACCCCTGACAAAAATAAACAATAACGTAAAGCAACTTAGTGGATTTGTTTTATGAATAAACACATTACGCTTTCGTTTTTAGCTTGGTTAGCGGCTCTTTTTGTGGGAGCTGCAGGTATATAT
>NZ_JBEOOL010000263.1:0-344 GCF_040309225.1 Pseudoalteromonas sp. GW168-MNA-CIBAN-0100
GCGTAGTGCAGCTAGATTGGGCGGTTGCTGCAATTTGTAAGCAGTATAATATTCAATTAGCGGTAAAGAATGTCGAAGTGCTAAAGTTTCAGGTGGTGATTACGCCGGGCCTTACTATGGTATTAGCCATAGAGCAAAAAGCGCTTAATAAGTATGTGTTTTCTTATCGCTCGGCTAAGGGGCAACATGCGTCTGGGCGGATTGTTTTTGAAAGTGTTGTTTAAATGAATAAGTTTTGTATTGTCATTCCAAACTACAATCATACCTCTGTGATAGCGGGGGTATTAACCAGCCTAGCTGAATATAACTTACCAATTATTATGGTAGATGATGCAAGTAATGAG
>NZ_JBEOOL010000264.1:0-344 GCF_040309225.1 Pseudoalteromonas sp. GW168-MNA-CIBAN-0100
GCTAAGCATAGGGTTATTTAAATTCAGACCAAATAGGGGCATGATCCGATGGCTTTTCGATGCCACGTAATTCGTAATCTATACCTGTGTCTATACAACGCGCGGCTAGCTCATGTGTTGCAAGTACAACATCAATTCGTAGGCCACGGTTATCTAAAAACCCTTTTGAGCGGTAGTCAAACCACGAGTATTGATCGCTGGTTTCTGGGTTTTGCTCTCTAAAGGTGTCTTTAAAGCCCCAATTAAGTAATGTTGCCAGCCATTCACGCTCTATCGGTTGAAAAGAACATTTACCGGTTTTTAACCAACGTTTAGCATTTACTTCGCCAATACCTATATCTAGG
>NZ_JBEOOL010000265.1:0-344 GCF_040309225.1 Pseudoalteromonas sp. GW168-MNA-CIBAN-0100
TACGTAGCCACATCTCATCAATGCCACCAAACTTAATTTGCATTGGGTATACATGTTCTTTTTCGTCTACAAGAATGTCTAAAAATACTAAACGATCGTTAATCGACATGGCTTTGTCGATAGCCGGTTGTAACTCATCTAGGGTGTTTACTTTAATACCTACATGGCCGTAGCTTTCTACTAATTTAACAAAATCAGGCAAAGACTCCATGTAAGATGATGAATGACGCCCGCCATACACCATATCTTGCCATTGGCGTACCATGCCTAAAGAGCGGTTATTTAATGAAACGACTTTTACCGCTAAGTTATATTGTAAACACGTAGCTAGCTCTTGAATATTC
>NZ_JBEOOL010000266.1:0-343 GCF_040309225.1 Pseudoalteromonas sp. GW168-MNA-CIBAN-0100
GTTTCTGTACTACATAAATCATAATCCATTGATATTAATCCTTACTACAAGATAATAGCTTGTTCATAACCTCTTCGAAGTGCTCAGATATATTATCTAGTATATCTCCACCTATCATACGATAGCTTTCATCAGCAATGTTCTCAGTTTTTCCCTCAATAATAGTATAAGCAGATACATCCTCAAATTTAATCGGAGATCCAGTACCGTTGATCTTTTTAAATTCATCTACGGTTATTGCTTCTTTATCAAGAGTATCTCCAGCTAAAATAAAGTTGTTTAGCGCAGATAAAATATATGGACTATGCGTAGTTATAAAGAATTTTGTATCTAGAGATTCATG
>NZ_JBEOOL010000267.1:0-343 GCF_040309225.1 Pseudoalteromonas sp. GW168-MNA-CIBAN-0100
GTGTTGCGGTTTTAATTGCAGTAAACATCGTTTTTATAACGCCTGAGCCAAAGCCTGCCGTGGCGATAAGTGATTACTTTTTAGCGCAAAAAAACAGTTTGTTAGTTGCGTATAAAAATCAAGACGCACTTACCAGCAATTGGCAAGTGCAATTGCAAGAACTCGAAGAAGCAGAGTTAGCCATAAAGCAGGTTCTTGAAAACGAACCACAAAACCAAGCGCTATTAACTATGTTAGCGCAAATATATCAACAACAACTTGATTTGATTAATAAGGTGCACGCACCTCGTTGGCAGCATATTTAGGAGCATAACATGAAAGCGATTTTACTAGGGTTGAGCTT
>NZ_JBEOOL010000268.1:0-342 GCF_040309225.1 Pseudoalteromonas sp. GW168-MNA-CIBAN-0100
GTACTGTTGCGGTTAACGACACCTTAGTGCAAGTAACTGCCGATGATGCGCCGTTTGGTGGAGTGGGGCATTCTGGAATGGGGCATTATCATGCTAATGAAGGGTTTTTAACCTTTAGCCATGCTAAAAACACGCTGGTTTCTGGATCATTCAATCCACGTATCGGCATGCTACTTAAACAAAGCAAAGTACTAATTAAGTTATTAAAGTGGCTTTATATTAAAAAGTAGTGAATATAACAAAAAGGCTAAACTCATCTTACTGCATTAGTTAGTATTAGCGAGCTTAGCCTTGTTATTTAAACGCTGTTTTAGAGCAATTAATTAAAACAGCGTTTAAAGC
>NZ_JBEOOL010000269.1:0-342 GCF_040309225.1 Pseudoalteromonas sp. GW168-MNA-CIBAN-0100
CTGTTGAAGACATGCGTAGCAAAAACGAAGCTGAGTCAGATAAGTTACTTAACTTATTTACTGAAAATTTAGAAATTGATGATGAATTTGCTTCATTATTAATTAACGAAGGTTTCTCGTCACTTGAAGAAGTTGCGTATGTACCGGCATCTGAATTTTTAGAAATTGATGGCTTAGATGAAGAAACGGTTGATCTATTGCGCTCACGTGCAAAAGACGCATTAACCACTAAAGCACTTAAAACGGAAGAAAGCTTAGATGGCGCAGAGCCAGCTGAAGACTTACTTGCGCTTGAAGGCTTAGAACGTCATTTAGCATTTGTTATGGCAAGCAAGGGTGTAA
>NZ_JBEOOL010000270.1:0-342 GCF_040309225.1 Pseudoalteromonas sp. GW168-MNA-CIBAN-0100
CCCAAAGCGTTATCTATGCAGCAACCTATTTGCCATATTTTAAAGCAACTTGAAATGCTGTTAGAGCCCGAAGTATTTACACCGCAAACATATAAAGGTGTATTTACTATTAGCGCGACAGACTACGCAACGCAAGCCTTGTTACCGCAGCTTTTTAATATAACGAGACGAGAAGCACCCGGGTTAAAACTAATCGTGCGCGACTTTGCCTCAGATAATGTTAACCAGCTAATTACGGCGGGCGAGCTTGATTTACTGATTCGCTTCCCTGAATTTATTCCAGATAACTTAGCTTATGTTACTTTGCTTGAAGAGCAGCATTTATGCGTTACAGGTTGTGGC
>NZ_JBEOOL010000271.1:0-342 GCF_040309225.1 Pseudoalteromonas sp. GW168-MNA-CIBAN-0100
AAATGCAGCAGTTATTTGAGAAGCTCGCACACCCTGCAATTACTAATTTAGCGCTAAGCGATGAAAACGGTAATAGCCTAGACTTTTGGCCTTCGCCACTGCCAGATCTCTATTTTAATGAGCCAATAATGGTGGCTATAAAGCTCAATAATACCAGTAATGTAATATTAAACGGGCAAACTGCACAAGGGCCTATTAGTATTACCCTAAACACACAAGCAGGCTCAAATGCTAAAGGAATTGCTAAGCTGTGGGCTCGTCAAAAAATTAAGTCGTTGCTGCTCTATAACTCACAAAATGCAGTTAAAGACGAAGTGCAACAATTGGCGTTTACTCATCAAT
>NZ_JBEOOL010000272.1:0-341 GCF_040309225.1 Pseudoalteromonas sp. GW168-MNA-CIBAN-0100
GAGCAAACCCCTTTAAATTGGCAGATTAAACTTCCTAAAGTGATTAGTATTACTAATAACCACCTTACTTTGCCAATGCTAAATATAATTAGCGAAGGAGATAATCAATTTGAAATAACTCTAATGGAGTCAGAGCTTAATTTTACCAACCTTTGGGCGGATTTTAAAAGCATGTTAGCGGTTAGTATAAGTACGCCAGATATTAAAAACATTGAGCTTAATGCAGAATTTAAAAATAACACACTTAATGGTAATTATACTGTTGCGCTTAATTCACTTCCCGATTTTATTGCCAGTACTAGTAGTAATAAAATTAGCGCTAATAAAGTTAACGCCTCAGG
>NZ_JBEOOL010000273.1:0-340 GCF_040309225.1 Pseudoalteromonas sp. GW168-MNA-CIBAN-0100
GTGTCAGCAATATCTAGGGGATCATTTTCTAATAGCTTTTTTTGTGCTTTATTAAAGCTATTTTCGGCTTTAGTATTTTGCTCTGTGCTGTACACAATAAGCTTAGTGTTATCGTTTTTATCACGCTCTACAATTGCCAGCTTACTGCCATCTTTTGCAAGCGCAGGGTTACTTGCATATAAACTAAGCTGTAGCCACAGCTCACTATTAAGCTTAGGTTCTAATTGCTCTTTGGCCATAGCTTTGTAAGTGTATTCAGCTACAAAACGGCGGTACAGCTTAGCGGCACTTTGCCCAAACACGCCGCTAAATGCTTGATCAAAATCACGCACTTTTACGC
>NZ_JBEOOL010000274.1:0-340 GCF_040309225.1 Pseudoalteromonas sp. GW168-MNA-CIBAN-0100
CCAATAGGGTTGGCATAAGGCACTAAAGTAATATCACCTTTAAGATTAAGGTGCTTTAATTGTTCAAGTAGTTGAAAAATTACCGCGTTACCTTGTACTTCAGCTCCGTGCATGTTGGCCTGAATATACACACTTGGCCCCGTGCCATCGCCTTTTAAACGATACACAGGAATAGTGAGTGGTAAGCCATTGGCAACTTCACCAACGACGATGTTTTCTTGACTAATTGGTGAGGCGATCATGAGTATCTCAACATTTTAATTTTATCTCAGGTACATTATCTTAGGTACATTATCTCAAGTAATAACTGGCATCTTCGGCTGCACGCAAACAGCTAAGT
>NZ_JBEOOL010000275.1:0-340 GCF_040309225.1 Pseudoalteromonas sp. GW168-MNA-CIBAN-0100
CTCCAACGCTTGTATGGTTTTGTAAATAGCTAAGCACCTGCTCATAATTAAACCCTTCACTGAACGGGCTTAGCTTATCTGGCACGCTCCCCTGTGCTTTACTAAAATCGCTGTGGCGTAAATTAAAAGGGTTACTCCAATCAACCTCGCTTAAGGTTAAACAACTATGCTGGCTTTGCTGCGATAAACACAGTAATAGCACCAGATAAAACATCTCATTGTGCGTATTTTCGCTATCGCTGTTACTTTTACTGAGCATTTCAGCTAATTTTACATCCACAATGCGAATGCGGTTTTCGCTAAGTAAATAGGTAAGTAAAGGCACTGCTGTACTTAAAGT
>NZ_JBEOOL010000276.1:0-340 GCF_040309225.1 Pseudoalteromonas sp. GW168-MNA-CIBAN-0100
TTTCAGACTCATCTTGATGCAGCGCCCCCGACTCAGTGCCTATATCGGCCATGGCTTCTATTTCTTGGCGAATATAATAGGCTTGGTCGTGCTTTGGCCCCATTAAATTTGTCAGCTTTTGTGCAAGCCATACAAAAGGCTTAAGCAATATAACTAAAAAGCGTAAACCGTAAGTCACACTTGGGGTAAGTACTCGCCAATAGTTTGCCCCTAACGTTTTAGGTATGATTTCAGAAAACACCAGCACAAATAAAGTCATCACTGCAGAGGCAACCCCTACTGCTGCATCCGAAAATACAATGGCTGCTTGCGCGCCAACTCCAGCGGCTCCGGCGGTATG
>NZ_JBEOOL010000277.1:0-339 GCF_040309225.1 Pseudoalteromonas sp. GW168-MNA-CIBAN-0100
TATCTAAACCCATTGCTTTACTTTGCTGTAATAACTGATTTAGCGACTCGTCATGTTTAATTTCGTGAGTGGTTTCTTTTACTTTAGTCCACGCTTTATCTAGCTCTTGCTGCACTTGAGCACCGGTGTCTTTAGCGTCTTCTTTGATCTCTTTGGCATCTTCACACGCGGTTAATGTAAGTAAAGTGCCTAATAATGCTAAACCTGCTAATTTATTCATGTGTAATTTTTCCATCGATATAAAATAATATTTAACACCATTATAAGTAACGAAAATGAACATACCCGTAACAAAACGATTAAATTTTAAATTAATGGATAAAAGTGATTGCCCTAAGC
>NZ_JBEOOL010000278.1:0-339 GCF_040309225.1 Pseudoalteromonas sp. GW168-MNA-CIBAN-0100
CATATACACTATGCCAGTCAGGCTGCCTAAAATAGCCCAGGCTAAAAAACCCCAATGCATAAAGCTTTGCGCTAAAGCATTAAATGCAGCCTCTTTAGTGCCTGATTCACCACCAAAAATTGGCGGCGGCGAAATAAAATGTGCCATTGGCTCAGCAGCAGCCCAAAACACCCCGCCACCAGCAAGGAGTGTACACATAATAATGCTGATCCACTTAAAGGTAGTAATCTCTGGCTTTTTTAAGCCACCTAATACCACTTTCCCGGTACGTCCAAAGGCTAAAAACAACCCAATTATAAAGGTCGAAAGCAATAATATTTGCCAAAAGGCACCAAACGT
>NZ_JBEOOL010000279.1:0-339 GCF_040309225.1 Pseudoalteromonas sp. GW168-MNA-CIBAN-0100
AAGGTTTAGCCCATTTGTCGGCATTACCTTTGTCTTTACCTGCGTCGTCGTAAGCGAGCACAGTGCCAATAGGATTTAACTCATGAAATACTTCAGGTACTAATACTACAAAGCCATAGCTTGCTAAAATAGCGGCGCTGCGGGCAATAGGGGCGGTTTGCTGAAAAATTTCAGAGTAAAAAATAAGTGCAGGAAACAACCCTTGCGCCTGAGGGCGGTATATAGTGGTTCGCATCAACCCTGTAGGGGTAGGCAAGTCGGCGTTATGTTGTTCGATGATCATAATTGCGCTCAGTTATATAAATTTATATGGTAACTGAGCGCGATAAAATATACGAC
>NZ_JBEOOL010000280.1:0-339 GCF_040309225.1 Pseudoalteromonas sp. GW168-MNA-CIBAN-0100
TTACTTAGGTAAAGAAACCGTTCAAAACTTAATGGCACTGCGTTTTTCAAACTCGTTGTTTGAAAACATGTGGGATGCTAAATCAATCGATAATATTCAAATTAGCATTTCAGAAACTGTGGGCCTTGAAACTCGTGCAGGCTTTTACGACAAAGCCGGTGCGCTGCGTGACATGGTTCAAAACCACTTGTTACAGCTGTTATGTTTAGTAGCAATGGAATCACCCCATAAACTTAATGCCAGTAGTATTCGCAACGAAAAGCTCAAAGTATTAGAGGCGCTGCGTCCACTTATTGGCAGCGACGTAGATAAAAATATTATTCGTGGTCAATATGTACC
>NZ_JBEOOL010000281.1:0-338 GCF_040309225.1 Pseudoalteromonas sp. GW168-MNA-CIBAN-0100
TTTTGACCTTGAGTAACAGTAAACTGTACACGTTGGCCTTCAGCTAAAGTTTTAAAACCGTCGCCAGAGATTGCGCTAAAATGTGCGAACACGTCTGCGCCAGATTCTTGCTCGATAAAACCAAAACCTTTTGCTTCGTTAAACCATTTTACTGAACCAGTAGTTGTAGTAGACATAATATGTATCCTAAAAAATTAATATAAGTGTGCCTGAAAAGAGGCGATTGAGCCGGAAAAAATAGTTAACTTGAGGATATCGCGTAGGATTATTACTAAAACAACGGGGTACTAACAAATAAAACAAAACTTCTTTCAAACTAGTATTCAAAATGGGTTATT
>NZ_JBEOOL010000282.1:0-338 GCF_040309225.1 Pseudoalteromonas sp. GW168-MNA-CIBAN-0100
CCACTTTGATAATAACCCAGTTGATTTACCACTAGACGTATTATTAGGTAAAGCACCTAAAATGCATCGCGATGTAACCTCAAAGCAGGTTGTAGGTAAAGCACTTGATGTTACAAATATTAATGTAGCAGATGCGGCGCAGCGTTTATTGCGCTTACCAACCATTGCAGAAAAAACCTTCCTTATTACAATTGGCGATCGCTCGGTAACAGGCTTAGTAGCGCGCGACCAAATGGTTGGCCCTTGGCAAGTACCTGTGGCTAACTGTGCTGTAACTGCTGCTACATACGATACTTACCATGGTGAAGCTATGTCGTTGGGCGAGCGCACTCCTGCAG
>NZ_JBEOOL010000283.1:0-338 GCF_040309225.1 Pseudoalteromonas sp. GW168-MNA-CIBAN-0100
GGACAGCGCTGGTGGCAAGCTGATGCAAAACGCCACGCGTACTGCTGTTGGTAAACAGATGGCCGTGCTATTCATTGAAAACAAGCAACGTATCACTTACGAAGAAGATCCAGCGACTGGCGAAACAGTCGAAGTACGTACGCCTTATGCTGAAACCAAAGTCATCAACCGCGCTAATATTCAAGCGGTACTGGGCTCCTCTTTCCGTATTACTGGTCTTGATAGTAGCGCAGAAGCGGCAGAACTTGCATTACTCCTACGTTCAGGCGCCTTAGCCGCACCGATGTATTTTGTAGAAGAGCGCACGATTGGCCCCTCATTGGGTCAAGAGAATATTG
>NZ_JBEOOL010000284.1:0-337 GCF_040309225.1 Pseudoalteromonas sp. GW168-MNA-CIBAN-0100
GCCGTAGGTAGCTCTTTCATGCATTCAATAAACACCAGCAAAGCCGCAGTAAGCAACCCGCGTCTAAGTAGGGGTAAATGCACCAAACGTAACGTATGGCCTTGGCTTTTGCCCATAGATTGGCTAGCCATGTCGAGAGAGGGGCTAATGCGTAAAAAGCTCGACTCAATCGCGCCATGTGCTACTGCGTAAAAACGCACTACATAAGCAAAAATAATGGTAAATACACTGCCAGTGAGTAACAAGCCTATATTTAAGTCGTATGGCTCAAGCACACGGTTTACAGTATTTTCTAACAGCGTAAGCGGTAATAGCACCGCAATAGCCAGTACTGTTC
>NZ_JBEOOL010000285.1:0-337 GCF_040309225.1 Pseudoalteromonas sp. GW168-MNA-CIBAN-0100
AGCGTAGATAGGCCATCCGTGGCCAAGCTACGCTTTATCGCGCATTGCCTAAAGGGATTTAGGTACTTGGAATTTGTCGGGAACAAAATTCCGCCATGCGCAGCTATTACTCATCATTAATTCAATTTCGGGTGTGATCACGGGGAGTTGTCTTGGCATTTGCCTTCAGATTTGTTGTTAGTAATAGCATTATGTATATTGAGTTATCTTAACTGTTTGAGTAACCTTAATGGATGCTAACTTACCTCCATCACTAAACTTTTCTCAATACCGTGATTTAGTAAAAAAGCTCAAACATGGTAAATCATTACCTACAGCCATTTATTTGCATAAAAGT
>NZ_JBEOOL010000286.1:0-336 GCF_040309225.1 Pseudoalteromonas sp. GW168-MNA-CIBAN-0100
GTACGATGAAGTTGATGCCTATGGTATTGATTTAGATGGCGATTATATAAATGATGAATTTTATTACTATAACACCGCTGACCGACGCTTATTTATTGGTGCTGCATACCAGTTTTAATATGTGCTACGTAGCTTAAACTTAAAAGCTCGCTAAATTAGCGAGCTTTTTTGTGCGTTACAAAATGGGTTTAATCAGCTAAAAACTCTTTAAATTCGGTTTCGAATTTATGCAATTTAGGGGCAATTAAAACACTGCAATAGCCTTGGTTTGGATTTTCGTTGTAATAATCTTGATGGTAATGCTCTGCTGGATAATACGTGGTGGCAGGGCTAACC
>NZ_JBEOOL010000287.1:0-336 GCF_040309225.1 Pseudoalteromonas sp. GW168-MNA-CIBAN-0100
GTCTTTATCAGCAAACAATGCAATTGGTACACCCCAAGTACGTTGGCGTGATATACACCAATCTGGACGGCCCTCAACCATGTTTGCAATGCGGCTTTCGCCCCACTCTGGTAACCACTGCGTGTTTTTAATTTCGTTTAATGAATCTTGACGCAAATTAGCCTGATCCATACTAATAAACCACTGTGGTGTAGCACGGAAAATAATTGGCGTTTTATGACGCCAGCAATGTGGATAACTATGCGTAATAGCATGGTGATGCATTAATGCGCCATGCTCTTTAAGCACTTCAACAATGCTCGCGTTAGCTTTAAACACATGCTGACCGGCAAATAA
>NZ_JBEOOL010000288.1:0-336 GCF_040309225.1 Pseudoalteromonas sp. GW168-MNA-CIBAN-0100
GCTTGGTATCAACCGCACTTTGCACGTTATAACTCACAACTCTTGTAAAACCTTGAGTTTTCATTAAACGTGAATCAGGATCAGTAGTGGATATTTGCTTGTCAGGATGAGCTTCAACTTGTTCTTTAATCTCGTATAGTTTTTTTAACTGGCTGCGAAAGTCAGCTAGTCTCTCTTTTGTGGCTTTAATTTTTGTGACGTTAGCTTGCTCTTTATCGGCTTCATCAAGTAATTCAAGATAACGTTCAATGTTCTTTTCGACTCGGTCGATGTGAAATTTAACTTTGCTTGGCGTAAAATTATTGCCTTTGTTGTTGCTAGCTTTAAACTTACTAC
>NZ_JBEOOL010000289.1:0-336 GCF_040309225.1 Pseudoalteromonas sp. GW168-MNA-CIBAN-0100
GTGGTGTGTTGTTGCGCTTACTTTTACGCCATTCACGAGATAAGTTTTCGTCTAGGTTGCGTCTATTGGGTATTTCGGTTAGGCCATCAATCGAAGCTAACATTTCAAGCAAATCATTTTTTTGCTTAATAAGCAGTTGATTACGTACTCTTACGCGCACAATTGATGAACAAAATGGCTTAGTTATATAATCCATTGCACCTAGTTCTAAACCTTTAGACTCGTCATCATGGCTGCTATTTGCCGATATAAAAATAACCGGGATCATTTGCGTTGCTGAATCTTCTTTTAATTTAACCAGTACTTCGTAGCCATTCATTCCTGGCATAACAATAT
>NZ_JBEOOL010000290.1:0-335 GCF_040309225.1 Pseudoalteromonas sp. GW168-MNA-CIBAN-0100
ATTGGCATGCCAATAAGTATCATATTATCAATGTTTTATAATGTAGTGAGTATAAAGCTGCAAGGGGTAGCAATGCGCACCCACGATATCGCGTTTAAAAAGGGAATTATTTGGCAGCAAATAGTTATTTTGCCGCTAGCGCGAGTACAGCATATTGAGGTGCACCGCGGACCAATTGAGCGCAAACTCGGCTTAGCGAGTTTAAAGCTATACAGCGCTGGTGGCATGAGCGCCGACCTGCAAATTAGCGGCTTAACTCACGACGATTGTAAAAATATGCGCCAGTTTGTACAAAACTACCGCAACGACGATAACATCGCACAAGCAACCCCTGC
>NZ_JBEOOL010000291.1:0-335 GCF_040309225.1 Pseudoalteromonas sp. GW168-MNA-CIBAN-0100
GCATAGGCATCTGGGTGGGTAAGCGCTTCGTTTTCAAGGGCTAAATAACCTTCTTGACGTGCTTTATGTGACCATCCTTTTACTTGCTCTATGGCATCTTCAATATTGTATTTAGGCGATACAAAAACCCAGTGCGTAATTTCTAGCATCTTTTTAAAAGTACTGGCTGATGTTTGTAACATTACAGCACCCAATGTGCCGCCCAGTACAATGATCAACGCAGGTCCGTTAAATAATGCCGATACCACACCGCCCTCTAACGAGTAACCTATTGCAATGGCGCCTAAGCCAATAAGTAAACCTAGTACGGAAAGCTTATCCACAGCCCACCTCTG
>NZ_JBEOOL010000292.1:0-335 GCF_040309225.1 Pseudoalteromonas sp. GW168-MNA-CIBAN-0100
TAATGTTACCGGTAAGTTTGCCTAGCATAAGCAACTCATCGGCAATGCCTGTAACTGTAGTTGGATCAGTTAAATAAAGCTTAATACCTAAGCGCTCTATTTGTGCTAAATCATCGCTTTGATTACCACTTTTCCACGCAATCACTATATCTGGCTTAAGGACTAAAAGCTTTTCGATTGAAATACCATAGTAACCGCCAATACGAGTAATACTTTTTGCCGCTGCTGGGTAGTCGGCGTAATCAACTGTGCCAACAATATTATCTCCCGCGCCTATTGCATACAGGTTTTCTACTATGTGCGGAGCTAGTGCCACAATACGCAGCGCTTTAGCC
>NZ_JBEOOL010000293.1:0-335 GCF_040309225.1 Pseudoalteromonas sp. GW168-MNA-CIBAN-0100
GTTTACAGGGGGGTGTATATTCGTTGTTGGTTGCTGCGCAATAATTGGCTCTGGGCTGATATTGGCGGGCTCAATTGCATTTTGAGCTGGCGTTTGATCATTAATTGCTGCTGGCGCTTGTTGAGTAACCTGTTGTTGACGCTGCTTTTTAGTAGGCAGTGGTGCATCGGGATCGAACATGCGTACTTCTGGCTCGGCAAAGTCGCTGGCATTTTTTATTCGCTCTAAGGTGTTTTTAGCCGCGGCTTCAAACTCTGCGGTATTGGGCTCTGCTTTTGTTTTTGTTTTGGGTTTTTCATTACTAAATGTTGTATTTGTTGTTTTAGCTACGGTTT
>NZ_JBEOOL010000294.1:0-334 GCF_040309225.1 Pseudoalteromonas sp. GW168-MNA-CIBAN-0100
TTTTCAGCTAGTTCTTTTGCTGCTGAGAAAAAAGAAAAGATTGAACGTGTAGAGGTTACAGGATCACGTATCAAACAAGTTGATATGGAAACTGCGTCACCAGTAACAGTTATTACTGCGGCTGATTTACAACTTTCGGGTGAAGCATCTGTTGCTGATGTTTTAAATAACACCTCAGTTAATAGCTTTGGTTCTTGGCGTGGTATGTCTGGTTACGGTAATGGCGCAGCAGCTACTAGTAATATCAATATGCGTGGTCTTGGTGCGCAATATACTCTAGTTTTACTTGATGGTCGCCGTATGCCAGGCACAAGTTCATCTTCAGGTGCAGCGG
>NZ_JBEOOL010000295.1:0-334 GCF_040309225.1 Pseudoalteromonas sp. GW168-MNA-CIBAN-0100
GTGATCAGGTTGATATTCGCGTATCGGCAATAAATCGTTTTTCAGAAAAGCTGCTAGACGAATTGGGCGCAATGCCACTTTTAAAACAAAGCAGGTTAGCACCGTATCAACAATTAGAAGCATTTGAGCGCGGTGGCGATAATTTATTATTTGATTGCGCCGATATAAACACCACGCATTTAGGCCACTTAATTGAAAATAACCTAATTCAAGCCAGTTTATGGCAGCAATTTGAGCAATACAACATTGGAGTTATTGAGCAAGCAGCGCCTATTACGAGTATTGAGCAAACCTCAGATGCAATTACGCTAGTGTATGGTGAGCAAACGTATAC
>NZ_JBEOOL010000296.1:0-334 GCF_040309225.1 Pseudoalteromonas sp. GW168-MNA-CIBAN-0100
GCGCACTATCGGGCCTACACCGCATGCAGGGTCTAAACCCCGCTTTAGCAGCATTATGTGCATACTGATAATAGGTAACGTTTATTTCATTAGCCGTGGGGGCTGGGCATATTGACCGACAATATATACCGGTACTTTTAACCGCCACATAAAAAAGCCCATCAAAACGAGGATCGCGACTCTGCCGTGCTTTTTGCCAGTGTTTATCATTCATAAACGCACACACTAATTACTAATAAGAAGCTTAAGCTTAAAGTATACGCCACACTTTACTAGCCAATTTCGGACCTTAACCATATAAGTTAACCAAAGGCAGGAATTATATGGTTAAGTT
>NZ_JBEOOL010000297.1:0-333 GCF_040309225.1 Pseudoalteromonas sp. GW168-MNA-CIBAN-0100
GTCGCAATAAAGCCATTAATCGTCACCAATCTTTCCATGTTATCTTGGCTTTGAAGGCGTAAACTTTCGATATCCGTGCCATCACTTTTCCAGACTTTATGGTATTCCTCTACAAGCCAACGGTGCTCATAGTAGGTGATGATAGCTAAGGCGTCTTCTTTGCTGGTGACTGGTTCACTGGTTAATAGGTGCCAGCTTAAGCCGTTCTCAGCGTTTCCTCTCTCTGCACAGCCGACATAGTAAACTGGGAGGGAGCGTCCTTTCTTATTGTAAGGCGCTTTGAGTGTCACTGGCGCATAGGTGATATCCAGTGTTGCGCTTCGGGCTTTTCTT
>NZ_JBEOOL010000298.1:0-332 GCF_040309225.1 Pseudoalteromonas sp. GW168-MNA-CIBAN-0100
GAGTTTACTTGACGGTAACTTACTGTTTTCAATTAATAACTGCGGAGCAATACACGCGCGGCGCAATTTAGTTAATGACGCCAATATAGTAATGTATTGGCTGTCTTCTTGGCTGGCTTGCTCAAGCGCGTTTAAGCGAGTGGCTTCGTAAAGAGCTTGCTCTTTATCGCTGAGCGCAAAAGTAAGGTTTATTTCGGTTTTATCGGGTAACTCGGTAAGTACCGTTTTTTTATTACGGCGTAAAATAAACGGCGCAATTAATGTTTTTAACGTATCAGCCTGCTGCTGATTTTTATCGGCATTACCAAAGCGCTTTTTAAACTCAGCTAATG
>NZ_JBEOOL010000299.1:0-332 GCF_040309225.1 Pseudoalteromonas sp. GW168-MNA-CIBAN-0100
TCTCTATTAATGGCGGGCGGCACCATAGGAGGAGGCGTTAGTATTGCTTGTTCAGTTTTTAAATTACTGGCAGCAAGTAGGTTACCACTAAATAAAATAGCTATTAGAGGGAGCCATAGGGTGTGCTTATTAGGTTGTATTTTCATTTTATATTTTCCATTATAAATGACGATTAACTTAGTATTGCGCTTAAGTGCAAAAATGACTTGATACAGATCAATTAACTGCTGATGAGCAAAAGTTTAGTACTGATCAGCAATGTTAACGAGTTTGATTTTAAATCTATTGTTTGTTTTTATTGAGGTATAGCTTTTTATGAGTGAGTTAACGAT
>NZ_JBEOOL010000300.1:0-332 GCF_040309225.1 Pseudoalteromonas sp. GW168-MNA-CIBAN-0100
GTGTTGCAGTCGCCGACTTAGTCGGTGTTTGCGCGCTGGATGACTGCGCAGCACCCTCAATCAGTGCTAATGCAGCTGCGCCATCAGCTAGTTGCTGTTTTTTAGACAATGCAGCGCTCAACACCTCGCCGCCTTGGCTTGAACTTGGCATTACCGGTAAATTTCCGCCTGATATATTCATAAAATTAACCCACCTTTAATCAGTGTTTGTTGTGCAATAATTTAAAAGGAGTTAAACAAGGCACAGTGCTAAAAACCTGACTTTTAAATATAATCCAAGTAACATATGCAGTATACGCATGCTACATAATAAATTATCGGCAACTCAATAC
>NZ_JBEOOL010000301.1:0-330 GCF_040309225.1 Pseudoalteromonas sp. GW168-MNA-CIBAN-0100
GGTGCACCTGCGCCGTAGTATTCTTCTTCAAAAATAAGCCAGTCAATTAAGTTACACCCGCGGCCGCCATATTCTTTAGGCCACATAACCATTGAAAAACCCGCTTTATGTAGCTTGCGCTCCCATTGGCGGTGCAGCTCAAAGCCTGCTTTGGTGTCGTAAGTGGGCAGCTTTTCTGCAGGTACATTTTCTGCAAGCCACTGACGCACTTCCATACGGAAATTTTGTTGCTCTGTTGTATAAGTTAGTTTCATAGTCGGCCTCAAAAATTCGCTTCGCGTTTGTCTACAAACGCGCGGCGGGTTTCAGCAGAATCTGGGCTGGTATAAG
>NZ_JBEOOL010000302.1:0-329 GCF_040309225.1 Pseudoalteromonas sp. GW168-MNA-CIBAN-0100
GGAAAAACAGCGGAAGCCGTCACTGCGGCGACGATAGAACTATTAAGGCCATATAGGTCAGCGCTTCATAGCATCACAGCTGACAATGGAAAAGAGTTCGCTTATCACGAGCAAATCACAGAGGCTTTAAGTGTACCTGTTTATTTTGCTCACCCTTATCACTCATGGGAGCGCGGATTGAATGAAAACACGAATGGATTACTACGTCAGTATTGGCCGAAGAGCACAGATTTTAAGGCGGTAACACCAGCACAAGTTATACCCGTACTTGAGCAACTTAATAATCGTCCGAGGAAGACACTTGGATTTGAAACGCCTGCAAAATTGAT
>NZ_JBEOOL010000303.1:0-329 GCF_040309225.1 Pseudoalteromonas sp. GW168-MNA-CIBAN-0100
TCATTTGCCTGCAAGCAGCAATTAACTTCATCAAGCGGATAACCATCGCTGGTAATTGCGCCTTTAAACAGCTTAATAGCTACCGCTTTATTTGCTGCTTTTGCAAGGTGAATAACCCCAGAGGCACCTTGGCCAATAACCTGCTGTAATGTGTAATCACTCAGTGGCTTATTCTCTAAACTACTTTTTGTTAGGCACTGGGCTTTATTAAAGGTGTTACCAGCAAAGGCCAGCCAAGTAAGCTTTGGTAACTCAAATAACCAGTTATCTAGGTGCGTTAAGTTATTGGCAGATAAGCGCACTAATTCTAAGTTTGTACACTGCTGCAT
>NZ_JBEOOL010000304.1:0-329 GCF_040309225.1 Pseudoalteromonas sp. GW168-MNA-CIBAN-0100
GTTTTGCAGCGCTACATCGTGAATTAGCTGATCGTACGCACGTTGTAAAAAGCTTGAGTAAATTGCGACAACGGGTTTTAAGCCTTCACAAGCAAAACCAGCAGCGAGGGTTACAGCGTGCTGCTCGGCAATCGCAACATCAAAATACTGATCAGGATGCTCTTTTGAAAAACGCACCATGCCAGAGCCTTCGCGCATAGCCGGTGTTATCGCCATAAGCTTGCTGTCTTGCTTTGCTATGTCGCATAACCAGTCGCCAAATACATTAGAAAATGTAGCCGCACCGGGTTTTGATTTAGGTAAACTTGATGTATTAGGATCAAACTTAG
>NZ_JBEOOL010000305.1:0-329 GCF_040309225.1 Pseudoalteromonas sp. GW168-MNA-CIBAN-0100
CTACTACCATAAAACTAATCACAGCACTCATCATATAGAATACGCATAGATTCATAACAAGAAGACCGATTGCGCCACCAATTAGTGCTACTTGAACTTTTAAATTAGGTACTATTAATGAGACAACACAGCCTGCTGCTACATTAAAAGCCAACTACTAAAGTGTAAATCAAGCATACCTGAAATATGCGCCAAAATAGCACTAGCTAAGCTAGTCCATTCCAGCGCCAGCAGCAAACAAACTTTTTTCTATCATTTGTCCTTTATATAAAAAGTTGCTATTTAAATTGCTATATACACTGGTATAGATTTAGTCCATAAATATTATT
>NZ_JBEOOL010000306.1:0-329 GCF_040309225.1 Pseudoalteromonas sp. GW168-MNA-CIBAN-0100
TTTGATTTAGGTTTACCAGATGACGTATTTTTTACTATAGGTGCTGAATACCGCCACGAAAGCTACAAAATAGAACAAGGCGAAGAAGCTTCTTATATTACCGCGCTTGATAGTAACGGCAACCCAATTGCAGCAGGTGGTGCACAGGTACTATCTGGTTTTGGTCCGCAAAGTGTTACCGACGAAAGCCGCCACAACGTAGCACTTTTTGTTGAATTTGATACCTACCTAACAGAAAAGTGGAATGTGGTTTTAGCCAGCCGTTATGAAGATTACAGCGACTTTGGCGACACATTCACCTCAAAAATAGCAACGCGTTACAGTATTAC
>NZ_JBEOOL010000307.1:0-328 GCF_040309225.1 Pseudoalteromonas sp. GW168-MNA-CIBAN-0100
GGGCAATACGACACTTCAATCGATAGTAAAGAAATAGAAACGCTAACTAAAACAGTAGGCGGCGAAATTTCTAGTAGCTTTTGGACTTCAGCAATAGCTGCAGGTTTAAGCGAGCGCCAAATAATGAACTTTGCCGATATATTTGGTTGGGATGTAGATTTTGCTAACGATATTCGCAAAGGCGATGGGTTTGGTTTAATTTATGAATCTCACTATGTAGATGGTGAATTTATTGGTACTGGTAAAATTATTGCTGCGGAATTTGTTAACCAAGGCCAGCGCTATGCTGCAATTCGCCACACTGACGGTAGTTTTTATACTCCTGAAG
>NZ_JBEOOL010000308.1:0-328 GCF_040309225.1 Pseudoalteromonas sp. GW168-MNA-CIBAN-0100
CTATGAGGGAACAGGGAAAGGGGCAATTAATATTAATGCCCAGCAAATACCTTATAAAATAACCACTAATTTTGATTTGGCAGGTATTGATGCACAACCGTTATTAACCGATGCCGCAGGATTTGATAAATTAATGGGTAATGGCTCATTAAATTGGAACTTAACCACAAATGGGCAAAGCCAAAAAGAGTTTGTTAACGCACTTAATGGTGAGTTAGGGTTTGAGTTTGCTAATGGCGCAGTACAAGGCGCAAATATAGCTGAAATGATTCGCAAAGGTAAAGAGTTGCTTAAAGGTAATGTAGGGGCTGTATCAGAAGGACTAGAT
>NZ_JBEOOL010000309.1:0-328 GCF_040309225.1 Pseudoalteromonas sp. GW168-MNA-CIBAN-0100
ATCTAAAATAGCATCAGCGTGCGTTGATTCGCCGATCATTTGGTGCCAATTTTCCTGTGGTAACTGACTAATGATGATGTGTGATTTATAACCATATCTAGCATCGACTAATTCAAGTAAGTCGCTTCGTTGCTGAGCACTGAGTGGCTCTAGCCCCCAATCGTCTAAAATAAGTAAGTCGTATTTAATGAGTTTACCCAATAATTTTCGATAACTGCCATCGGCCTGTGCTAGAAATAGACTTTCAAGTAATTCTTTTAATCGAATATAGAAGACACTTTTTCCTTGTAAACAGTGCTCGTGACCCAAGGCACACGCGAGGTAGGTT
>NZ_JBEOOL010000310.1:0-327 GCF_040309225.1 Pseudoalteromonas sp. GW168-MNA-CIBAN-0100
GCTCTGACAACCCGTAAATTTTGATTTTTTATGCAGAATCTCCTGAACCTAGGTTATGAAAAACTCTACTTTTAGCTGCTATTATTTTTCGGAGAGATTACTAGGGCGTGTTGATCTTTGTGGTATGAAAAACAAACAGCATGAAGATAAGGTATAATTGAATTCGCCAGAAAACTTTACACCGAACCTACATGCCAAGATTAATGTTAACAGACGGGACATGGAATGTCTTATCAAAAGTAATGTACTTAAGTGGTCGAATTTATAATAAGCCCAACCATAGAAAAACGCTCGAAGGCATACTGTATAAGATGCGCACAGGTATTC
>NZ_JBEOOL010000311.1:0-327 GCF_040309225.1 Pseudoalteromonas sp. GW168-MNA-CIBAN-0100
CGTACAGCTTGACTACAACTATTTTGATGGCGCTTACAATGCAGATAATGGCGGCTCTGGCGGCAGTGATTTTTTTCCGCGACGTATTCGTACTTACGTTGCTAGCGAGCATGGTAATTGGGATCACAAGTTATTACTCGAATTTGGCGAAGGCACAGCTGAAATTGTTATGGCACGTGTACGTTATGCGTTTGATAACGGGCTTAAAATTAAAGCAGGTAAAATTCGCGAAGATATATCGCTTAATGCATTAACCAGCTCAAAACATATCAACACTATTGAGCGTAGTAGTTTAGCAAATACCTTCTCGCCATTTTTTCGTTGGGG
>NZ_JBEOOL010000312.1:0-327 GCF_040309225.1 Pseudoalteromonas sp. GW168-MNA-CIBAN-0100
CTACTGCACCTAGCAAATGAGCACGCCCGTCGCCTAAACGAGGTGAAAAATGTCCAAATTGATGCCCTGAGTATCCCAGTGCAACCGCTGCAATTGCTTGCTGTTCGTTGCCGCTAAAAGTACTGGCCCGTAATTCAGGAACTACATTAATATTAAACGCTTTAGCTAAGCTGTCGTTCCATAGTAATAGCTGTGGGGCGGCCACCTTAGATGGGCGATCTTCAATTGCAAAATTGTCGGCTACTTGTCTGTACCTTGGCATTAAATTCATAACTACCCTCTACTGTTGTTGGCTTATACCTACACGATTATCGCCTACACTGTAGG
>NZ_JBEOOL010000313.1:0-327 GCF_040309225.1 Pseudoalteromonas sp. GW168-MNA-CIBAN-0100
GTACTGGCTTCCCTAACCTCACTGACAACGATTGGTTGTACGGTGGTACACCTGACAAAATCAGAGAAACATTACTTTTAGGCCGTGTTGCAGCAATGCCACCTTGGGGTGATGCATTAGGTGAGCAAGGCGTTAAAGAAATGACTGCTCATGTACTTAGCCTTTCAGGTCGTACTGTAAACCAAAAAGACGCTGCTGCCGGCGAAGCTAAGTGGGCTATGTGTGCTGCATGTCATGGTGCTGACGGTAAAGGCTCTGTTGCACACAACTTACCCTTTGGTGCACCTAACCTAACCGACAACGTTTGGTTATATGGTGGTTCTCAAC
>NZ_JBEOOL010000314.1:0-327 GCF_040309225.1 Pseudoalteromonas sp. GW168-MNA-CIBAN-0100
CCTTAAAGTTCTCTACTGATAACCTAAGTTCTTCTGCTAGTTTTGCTACTTCTGAACTTGATATGGTCGTTTGTATTGCGCCCTCAGCGGTTTG
Organism: Pseudoalteromonas sp. GW168-MNA-CIBAN-0100; assembly: GCF_040309225.1. Taxonomy (NCBI): domain Bacteria; kingdom Pseudomonadati; phylum Pseudomonadota; class Gammaproteobacteria; order Alteromonadales; family Pseudoalteromonadaceae; genus Pseudoalteromonas; species Pseudoalteromonas sp. GW168-MNA-CIBAN-0100. The sequence continues at coordinate 95 of NZ_JBEOOL010000314.1, forward strand.
CTCGGCTATAGCAACAATGGACTCTAAGCGCTCACTTATTTCTTGTGATACTTGTTGTTGCTCTTGCGCTGCCGTTGATATTTCTTCACTCACGTTATGCGCTTGCGATACGGCTAAAGTAATCGAGTCGAGAGCGCTGCTTGCTAAATCGCTTTGCTTAACACACGACACGGCTTGTTGTTTACCTTTTTCCATAGCCGATACAGCGGCTTCTGCACCGCTTTGTAGTGACT
>NZ_JBEOOL010000315.1:0-326 GCF_040309225.1 Pseudoalteromonas sp. GW168-MNA-CIBAN-0100
GTAACCGATTCTTTACAGGCTAAAATATCGTCGCGAGTACCTTGGGCAATTATATGCCCGCCATGCACACCAGCACCTGGGCCAATATCAATAATGTGATCGGCTGCGCGAATGGCATCTTCGTCGTGCTCAACCACAATGACCGTGTTACCTAAATCGCGTAAATGCACCAATGTTTTTAATAATCGGTCGTTATCGCGCTGATGCAAACCAATTGATGGCTCATCCAGTACATACATAACACCCACTAGGCCTGCGCCAATTTGGCTTGCAAGGCGAATACGTTGTGCTTCACCGCCCGAAAGCGTATCGGCACTTCTATCGAG
>NZ_JBEOOL010000316.1:0-325 GCF_040309225.1 Pseudoalteromonas sp. GW168-MNA-CIBAN-0100
GTATTCTACCGCTAAACTAGGTAACTTAGAGAGCGAAACGGGGTTATCGCCCAAACCATCAACACACACTTTTAAGCCTATATTATTAAGCCGCGCAATCATGGCTCGCCCTTTGTCATCTAGGTTAGTAAAAATATGTAGCGGGCACTCAACAATTAAATCGCCAGGCCTTAAGTTATGCTCTTTCATAGCACTCGTTACAAATTCTACAAACTCTTCATTGAGCATTTCAGGGCCAAATACATTAATGCTCAATGGCACTGCAAAGCCCTCCATACGCAATGCCATTGCAAGTTCAGCAGCGCGCTCTATAACAAATATAGCC
>NZ_JBEOOL010000317.1:0-324 GCF_040309225.1 Pseudoalteromonas sp. GW168-MNA-CIBAN-0100
TATTTTTACGCAGAATATAGAAGTGTTTGATATTGTTTTAATTGGCGTTTTGGAAGGGATTAAGGGTGGTTGAGTGGCTTTTATTTAGGGTAAAAGGGCTTACCCTTCTTAATGCATCGTGTTTTGCAGCTTTTCTATATTATGAACAAGGCAATACAGTTGCCATTGCGCATTCACTTTTGTTTGACCCCGTAAGGTCAATTTATTCATGCCTTTATTAACTGTAATGTTCCCGAACACTGGCTCAATACACCCGAGTCGTTTGCTGTATTGTCGTCGACCTATGGGGCTGTCTATTTTTACTTTCATTTTGTCGATATAGCT
>NZ_JBEOOL010000318.1:0-324 GCF_040309225.1 Pseudoalteromonas sp. GW168-MNA-CIBAN-0100
GTATTAATACTTGGGCCAAGTAAAAACATGCGCCCAGCATTTGTTAAAGTACCCGTAGATTTAACCCATGAAATGCCGATTACTATTTTGGCAAGCTGCGTGTCACTCACACCTGGCACTGTGAGCGCTGAGGTATATCCTATTTTAGAATCACTTAATAAAGGTGAGCAACCAAAACAGCGTTATTTGCTTATTCATGTACTTGATCTTAAAGACGAGCAAGCACTTATTAAACAAATAAAAGAGCGTTATGAGGCTCCCTTAAAGGAGATATTTCAATGTTAGAAACCGTATTATTAATTGTATTTAGCATGATTGGATTAG
>NZ_JBEOOL010000319.1:0-324 GCF_040309225.1 Pseudoalteromonas sp. GW168-MNA-CIBAN-0100
TTCAAGCCCTTTGAAGTTAATTAGCGCTTGCAACACCGCGCTGGTTGCTTGTACTTCACTGTAACCAAAGCCCGCATGATTACTAATTACTTGCACTAAATTATGATCGGCTGGGCTAAGTAAATGTCGGTATTGAGCATTGTCAAGATCATAAATATTTACTTTACGGCCTTTAGTCCATTCGCCTTTGCTGTTGTGTTTTTGCACTTTGGCTTGAATAAGTGGCAGGTCTAAATGGGTAAGGTCTAGCTGCCAAACTAGGCGCTCATTTTGCGTTGGAGTATCTATTTTACTTACTTCATTTAACCAACGCTGCCATTGTGG
>NZ_JBEOOL010000320.1:0-324 GCF_040309225.1 Pseudoalteromonas sp. GW168-MNA-CIBAN-0100
GTATATATCCAATCAGAACCACGAACACGTGCAACGTTAGTTAAATCTGGTGGCGCAGCACCAAACCACTTTTCAGCATCTTCTTTCGCCATCGCATTGGTAATATGGCTACCTACTTTTGAACCGTCAAAAATTAACTGTTCTGCGCCAATTTCCGTTGGAATACCGATATCACGAAAAGTACGTTCATAACGCTGGTATTGCATTTGATGACAAGCAACACAATAGTTCATGAACAATTTAGCACCGCGTTGCAACGAAGGCTGATCTGTTAGGTCATTACCAGCATCTAATAATGCCACTGAAGGACCTGCAGCCATTGCC
>NZ_JBEOOL010000321.1:0-324 GCF_040309225.1 Pseudoalteromonas sp. GW168-MNA-CIBAN-0100
CATTTTAACCCTATGAAACATGGCTTAGTTAGTAGGGTTGCTGATTGGCCTTATTCAAGTTTTCACAGAGCAGTTAAGCAAGGTGTTTACACGAATAATTGGTGTGGTGAAAAACCATAAATTATGTGTCGGATGGCGTGGCTTCGCCATTTATCCGACCTACAGCAATGTTTTATTGTGTAATTTCTTACATATGGAATATTTAAACGTAGGTCGGATAAGCGAAGCGCCATCCGACAATCAAGCCGCATCACAATAATATTTTATCACCCGAAAGAGCCAAGGCAAGGTTATAAACACTTACCGTTCCCATAAATTATGTGT
>NZ_JBEOOL010000322.1:0-323 GCF_040309225.1 Pseudoalteromonas sp. GW168-MNA-CIBAN-0100
GGCAGATGAAGTAGGTGTATTGAACCCTAGCTCTGGTAGTGCATTAACAAAAGGCGATGGTATTGCAACATTAGACCTTACAGCTGGTACAGTAAAAGGAGCTGGTGTTGTTACTGCAAGCTATACAGTTGATGGCGAAACGTATACTAGTCAATTTGCATTCGAGTCTGCAGGAGATGCAGGGGGTAATGATACAAGTTTATTTATTTTATCTTTAGAAGGGTTTTCACAAGCAGACGGAAGTAGATCAAACACTGTTTCTGCAGGTTCGCCTTTAAATTTACATGCAACGTTAACTAAAGAAGGTATTGCTGTTACAGGAG
>NZ_JBEOOL010000323.1:0-322 GCF_040309225.1 Pseudoalteromonas sp. GW168-MNA-CIBAN-0100
ATTTTCATTAGTGTAATAATACAGATAAAATGCTTGTTGTGCATTGCTGTATATTTTCATTAGTGTGCTAACTATGTTTATCTTGAAGTCGTAAACTCATGCCATGAGTTTATTAGGTCTATAAAATCTTCAAAACCACAACCACTGCTTAGGCCATTTTCTTCAAGCATTAAATCGTCGTCTTGATAAGCCATAAGATCTTCACTGTCTTGGTGCAGAGCATGGGCTTCAAATAGAGCTTCCTCTTTCGTTAAAATTAAATCTATTTCTTGGCCCTTTAGCGTTAAAGGCTCAAAGCTTGAACTCACCGATGCAATAAGCG
>NZ_JBEOOL010000324.1:0-321 GCF_040309225.1 Pseudoalteromonas sp. GW168-MNA-CIBAN-0100
CTACTGGCTTTTGCTCTTTAATAAAGCTTTCAATAAGTGCAATAGAGTCGGTGTTTTCTACTAAGTCCCATAGTGGGCCGTGGCCACCTGGGTAAAATACCGCGTCAAAATCTGTCGAATTTACTTCACTAAGCACTTTGGTATTGGCCATTAATGTTTGTGCGGCGCTGTCTGCGTCGTAGCGTTTAGTTGCATCAGTTTGAAAATCAGCAAGAGTACTTGTAGGGTCTATCGGGGGCTGGCCGCCATTTGGCGATGCAAGAGTGACTTCAACGCCTGCATCTCTAAATGCGTAATAAGGGGCTGCGAATTCTTCTACCC
>NZ_JBEOOL010000325.1:0-321 GCF_040309225.1 Pseudoalteromonas sp. GW168-MNA-CIBAN-0100
GGGTATGGTTAATTATTGATAACTGGTTGCGCGATAAAGTAGAGCAAAGATTTGGTGTCGCGGTATCGCCCAACTTTATGCGCTTTGCTTTACAAATGGTGCAACAAGAAAGCCTGTTTTTTGCTTTGCCATTTTTTTTAGCGGTAACGCAGTGGGATCACCCGCAAGCTATTTTTACCGCGCTAATGATAATGTGTGCAGTCATATCGGTAAGTGATCCTTTGTATTATAAAAAGTTCGCAAAAACTCGCATGTTATTTGCGGTGTTTCATAAGTTTGCATTGTTTGTAGTTATATTGGTTACTTTGCCTATTTTATTTA
>NZ_JBEOOL010000326.1:0-320 GCF_040309225.1 Pseudoalteromonas sp. GW168-MNA-CIBAN-0100
CAATAAGCCGTTGCCGTCTTTATCAAGTAGCAGTGGGTTGCGAATGGTGTCGCCCCATTCAATACGGTGGTTGTCTTCACCGTGTAGGAACATATTCATTTTTGCCAGTGCCCAAGTAGAGCCGATAGCTTCTTGGCCAAATAAAGCGTATTTTTTTGAGCCAGAGTTTTTACGTACCATAGCGCCACACTTTAAAAGCAATGAGCCACTCCCAGTACATGGGTCACATATTTGGTCACCTTCAACAGGCTCTAAAACCGTTGCTAAAAGGGTTGAGACCTCAGGCGGAGTGTAGTATTCACCAGCGGTCGCGCCACTGC
>NZ_JBEOOL010000327.1:0-320 GCF_040309225.1 Pseudoalteromonas sp. GW168-MNA-CIBAN-0100
TACCTCTGGTGTGCAGTTTTAAGTAATTAAACAAGGGGTGAGCTTCTGGGCCGTTTACCATTACTTTAGCAAATATTTCAAATGTAGTATTAAATTGCGCTTGATAAAAGCTGTTAATGGCTAAATTATCAAGCGGCTCCTTTTGGCCAAATTGATTGCACGGAAACGCTAAAATGGTAAATCCACTGTTTTTATACTGCTGATACAGTTTTTCTAAAGCGGTTAACTGCGCCGAAAAATGACATTCACTGGCAATATTTACAATAAGTAGCGTTTTGCCTTTTAACTGCTTAAAAGAAAAAAGCGCCTTGGTACAGCAT
>NZ_JBEOOL010000328.1:0-319 GCF_040309225.1 Pseudoalteromonas sp. GW168-MNA-CIBAN-0100
CACCATATTCGACTAATTTTCACCAAGTCTGGTACAGCCATTTTCTATTCTAATTTCCCTAAACCATCTGGCATAGCCAATACCAAATTAGGTGAAGTACCTGAATTAACGATAGCAAAAGCGCGTAAGCTTACTGAACAAAGCTTAATAGAGCGCCATAACACCGCACCTACCAAATTTGCAGCTTCATCGCTCAGAACATATCAATGCAGAATAAAAAAGCTCAGGCATCATCTCCCGGCTTAAGCGAGCGTTCCAATCTCTTTCAGCTGGAGAGTTAGAAAAAGTTATTGATAACATCAATAAGGCAGAATCCAAT
>NZ_JBEOOL010000329.1:0-318 GCF_040309225.1 Pseudoalteromonas sp. GW168-MNA-CIBAN-0100
GCTGTGCTAGGTCTAGGGTTGGTTTAAAATCAATCACTTTAACTTGTAAAAACTCAGCCAACTCTGCTCTAAGTGTTAGTGACGTCAAATCGTCACACTGTAGCTGAATACTGCGAATAGGTGGCTGCTTCAACTGGCTCTCAAAAAAGTCCATAGAACGCTGAATTTCAAGTCCAAATGCCTCTACCAACTCTTGGCTTTGATCTTTATCTGACATACCCAGTAAGCCATTTAAACGCCGAGTAAGTAATAGCTGCCCATCGCGAATAATTAAAATACGTGGCTCAAAGCTGGCATGCTGCACAATGAGCATGTGGG
>NZ_JBEOOL010000330.1:0-318 GCF_040309225.1 Pseudoalteromonas sp. GW168-MNA-CIBAN-0100
GGCGTAAAGTATTTAACGTATACGCTAAAGTATTGTTTGCCCTGCCTAGTGAGCATTACTCATTTGCAAAACAAGCGCCTACTTGGCAGCAATATCGCGATGAATTTTTACTTCAAAAAAACAGTAAAACCGCCCTACTGTTTAGCGCGCCTAATCTTACTATTACTTCTGCAGATAAAGCTTCTAGCAATAAAAACCAACTGCACATAATTGCCGGGCGCACCCACGCTAAAAATTTACTCCAACACGGTAAATTACAAACGCAGTTTGATTGGCTCGATGACGAGTTTGCAATAGACGCTATTAATAATATTATTG
>NZ_JBEOOL010000331.1:0-318 GCF_040309225.1 Pseudoalteromonas sp. GW168-MNA-CIBAN-0100
GCTCATATTAGACATATCAACTTCTATAACCACTTGATCATATTGCATGTTTAATAAGGTGCGAGAAAATTGCTTAGCAGTACCATATGATTTCATAATGCGGGCAAGGTTTGGGGTTGCTATAGTGCTGGCTTTATGCAGATTTTTTTGATTATAAAGCGCGTCAAAATAAGCCGTTGCAGCATCGCCCGGCGTGCTATTAACTTGGGCAACTTCTTCAGTGCAGCTAATAATAAATAGGCAAAAAGTTAAGCTTAAAAAAGAGGTTAGTTTTTTCATCATCAATATAATTTATTCATTCTTTACAAAGTGTGTGGC
>NZ_JBEOOL010000332.1:0-318 GCF_040309225.1 Pseudoalteromonas sp. GW168-MNA-CIBAN-0100
CTATATAGCCGTCGTTTAAGTTTATTAACTCATAAACTTGTCGACATTGTTGCTTAGCACCTTGCGTTAAAGTAGCCTGCAGGGTGGCAACATCTTGGTTTAAATTACTAAATGGCACTCTAAAAACCTGATTAGTGATCAGCGTTTTTATTGCGCTATTAAAACCATGCTGCAATGAAATACGTTTAACTAAGCTGTCGTATGGTCGAGGTTGAGTACGATATTTAGCTTTTAATACAAATAAATGCACAGTACGTATTTTTTTATCGTCCCAAATAGCACCAAAGGTAGAATTAAAAAAAGTATGCGCTATTGGCT
>NZ_JBEOOL010000333.1:0-318 GCF_040309225.1 Pseudoalteromonas sp. GW168-MNA-CIBAN-0100
TCTGAAGATGGTAACAGTGCGTGCCCATTAGTCAGAAGCCTGATCAAAGAGCGGCTTGAAGAAACAGAAAAGCAGTTTCAAGCAATGTTGGCACTTCGAGGAAAAATGTCTTCTGCGCTTTCTCGATGGGAAGAAATGGAAGACAAAGCACCGACTGCAAACATGGTTTGTCATCTCATCGAAAACTTTGAGCAAATTAAAAAAGCATAGGAGGAAAAAGGGTGGCTACTAACACAAATATAAAAACTGAATCAGGCTGTTGCTGTCAGGCAAAAGCTCAATCCTCTTCGTGTAAAAGTAAGGAGAATACGTTGGAGA
>NZ_JBEOOL010000334.1:0-317 GCF_040309225.1 Pseudoalteromonas sp. GW168-MNA-CIBAN-0100
TGACCCCGACACCACTGAAGCGAGTTATATGCAGGTTATTTACTCTAAAACCGCTAAGCTATTTGAAGCCGCGACAGGCCTTGCGGCCATTATTACTGAGCAAAACCAAGCCACGCTTGATGCGCTTAACCTATACGGCATGCATTTAGGTACTGCGTTTCAGCTCGTTGATGACGTACTTGATTACAACGCAGATGCAGATCAATTAGGTAAAAATATTGGTGATGATTTAGCCGAAGGGAAACCAACTCTGCCGCTTATTTATGCAATGCAACATGGTAATGAGCAGCAAACACAGCTGATCCGTGACGCTATAG
>NZ_JBEOOL010000335.1:0-317 GCF_040309225.1 Pseudoalteromonas sp. GW168-MNA-CIBAN-0100
TGGTGCTAAATATTGAAAGGTAATAATTCAACTCAAACCTTTATTTATTTAAATAGTTAAATAAACTTGTTTAGCAAAATCATACCAAAGAGTTCGGTAAATGATATTTATACTGCTCAAACCCTTAAATCACTACAAAACAGTATTATACCGCTTTAATGTGACTCTAATATTAATAAGTTATTATTTTAAAATAACCACTTAATTAGACAACTAATTGTTTGAACACGAAGCATAATACGCTAAAACTGCAGGTAAAATCAAGGTTAAAATTCAAACTAAGTAAAATACAGCTTGTTTTTCGAACTGTTTTTATA
>NZ_JBEOOL010000336.1:0-316 GCF_040309225.1 Pseudoalteromonas sp. GW168-MNA-CIBAN-0100
GTACTAGATATTAAAGGTCGAGATCGTGTTTACTTCGCGACCAGTAAAGAAGACTTAGTGAATAGCGGTAGTAGTATGAACCCAAAAAATATCACTGACAGTGAATATTGGGTGATGACCAATTCTAATACCACGCGTAAAAAAATGATGCTGCATGAAGTTGCACTTAGTTTAGGCTATAGCAACGAGCAAGCTGAAAAAATTCGTGATTATCTTTAAGGAAAGACCATGGCAATTCATTCCGGCGCAGGTAAAACTGCACCACAATCGGCTTTAGTGAATGTACCAAAGTTAGTGTCTGCGTATTATTTAAATG
>NZ_JBEOOL010000337.1:0-315 GCF_040309225.1 Pseudoalteromonas sp. GW168-MNA-CIBAN-0100
ACCTTGTGGTGCTTTATTTACTAACGATAAGCCTACATGCGGCTCCTTACTCATTATTTACACTCCCAATAAATACCGTTTTCATCACTATGGTTAGCACTTATAAAATAGCCTACCACTTGTACTAGGTCATCATTATAAAAAATTAACGGCACATTAGCACGCAGCCAAGGAGCCACTTTTGCATCTTTAAACCAATGCTTGAGCGTATTACTTCCTGGTTTTTTTAAAGGTTTGATGCGCGCACTATTACAATTAAAACGCACGCTTACTTGCTCATCTGCAGTTGGCGCTCTGACTCCTACGCCACTGTGT
>NZ_JBEOOL010000338.1:0-315 GCF_040309225.1 Pseudoalteromonas sp. GW168-MNA-CIBAN-0100
ACTATTGATCCTTAAAACGGCTGCATACTCTTGCCACGAGCCATCGATATAATTGCATGAAAAAGACGCGGCGGGTTCATACCTTTTTAAGCTTTTATTGTAGATGAGTGTACCTGGGTATAGCTCCCTATAGTCAGTTAAGCTTTTAGTAATATTACTAATGGTAACTTTAAACAATTTCGCTAAAGTCGATGCATTTACTACACCTTCCCAATAAGCAAACATTTCAATAGCTTTTAATCTGGATCCTTTTGTACCTAAGCCTCCATTAATCATTATATTTCACGCCTTTTATTAAACCAAGAGGAGTACTAT
>NZ_JBEOOL010000339.1:0-315 GCF_040309225.1 Pseudoalteromonas sp. GW168-MNA-CIBAN-0100
TGAAAAACAACTTGAACACACTATTAAAATAAGCGTAAAAGACTCAGGCCCCGGCATCGAGAATGACGAAATAGCCTACCTAACCGAACCCTATGTGCAAAGTAGCGCCGGAAAAGAAAAAGGCGGTACAGGCCTTGGTTTAGCAATAACCAGCCGCTTACTCGAAAAACTGCATAGCAAGTTAGAAATAGCCAGTAGCCTAGGGAGTGGCAGCGTGTTTAGCTTTGATATTACGTGTGCGCTGGGCGAGCTCAGCCTAGTAGCGCAACGTCATCAAAGTAAAGATTATTTAACCGGTTTAAAGGTGTTGTTAGT
>NZ_JBEOOL010000340.1:0-315 GCF_040309225.1 Pseudoalteromonas sp. GW168-MNA-CIBAN-0100
ATTCATGGTGGCTCAAAACATAATGTAATTTCTGATGAAGTAAAGTTACAACTTACATTACGCAGCTATAACCCTGATATTAGAAATGCACAAATTGCAGCAATTAAACGCATTACCGCCGGTATTGCACAAAGCGCAGGCCTTGAGGAAGCGCTCTACCCTAAGGTGCAAGTACATGAAGATGAGTCAATTCCATCTACATATAACAATCCGGCACAAACCAACCTTGTGCGTCAAAGTATTGCCAGCGCTATTGGTGATGAAAATGTGCTTGAAACCCTCCCTGTAATGGCAGGTGAAGACTTTGGCTTATAT
>NZ_JBEOOL010000341.1:0-315 GCF_040309225.1 Pseudoalteromonas sp. GW168-MNA-CIBAN-0100
GAAGATAAACGTATTCGCGATTTAGAGCGCAGAGCTAGTAATGCGCGCAAAGAGCGAGAATCAGAAGCACGACAAATTAAAAAGTTAGAGCAACAGCGTAAAGCCAAAGAGAAAGAAACGGCAGAGGCGCAAGCGCAAGCTAAAAAAGCACGTGCCATAGAGCAGCAAGAGCGTGCTAAAGCTAAGCAAGCCGAAAAGCAAAAGCAAGAGTCTGAAAACGCTGCAAAGGCTGCCGCTGATAAACGCAAAGCTGAGGAAGATGCGCTTAAAAAAGCACAAGCTGAACGCAAAAAACGCGAAGCAGAAGCCGAACGT
>NZ_JBEOOL010000342.1:0-315 GCF_040309225.1 Pseudoalteromonas sp. GW168-MNA-CIBAN-0100
CTTATTACACGCCTTAATAGTACCTGGGTAATACAATAAGTATTATTTAATTGTTTAAAAATGCCAGCATAATTTGCTGGCATTTTTGTTTTACGAAAACACCACGGTTTTATTACCGTTAATAAATAGCTTATGCTCAGAGGCAAGTTGTAGCGCTTTACAAAATACTGTTTTTTCTACATCTTTACCCATATTGGCCATCATTTTTGCAGTTTCTGCGTGGGTTACAGGCGTAACATCTTGCAAAATAATAGGCCCTTCGTCTAACTCGTTATTGACAAAGTGAGCTGTGGCTCCAATGATTTTTACGCCACG
>NZ_JBEOOL010000343.1:0-315 GCF_040309225.1 Pseudoalteromonas sp. GW168-MNA-CIBAN-0100
GCCGTAGAAGCCGTTTATTATATTGATATTAGTACTACTGTGTTTCGCATACTAATTATCATTAAGTAAGTAATATAATTTGCTAAATCAATATAAATACTCTAAACCTAGTTATCTTAGTGTCACTAACTATATACTTAATAGTACAACTTATTGGATTAGTATTTTGGCTTATATTCTAAAACGGCGTGTCGATTATAAAGCAAATCAATCTGTCTTGGCTGTTAGCTTGCCAGTACTCATAACAGATAAAGGTATATTAGTTTCACATCTTAGATTTCTTTATACAAAACGTAATAAATCTCAGTCTTGGCT
>NZ_JBEOOL010000344.1:0-314 GCF_040309225.1 Pseudoalteromonas sp. GW168-MNA-CIBAN-0100
GCACAAGAGCGAGCGCAAATGCTAAAAGTAGTGAATGCTTTTATGCAGCAAATGAGTAAACACTTACAGACGATTGAGCAACAAACTACTACGAGTTATGGGCAAGTGGAACAAAATCAGTATTTACTAACCGATATTCAGCAGATTGGAGAGCAAGTTAATGATATTAATACACAAGTAGCTGATAACGCACAAAGTACCTTTAGTGCCATGGAACAAAGCTTAGGATTTGCGCAAAGTATGTTAAGTGCGAGTGCCGATACACAGGCACGGGTTGAACGCAGTATACAAAGCTTACAAGAGCTACTTAATGG
>NZ_JBEOOL010000345.1:0-314 GCF_040309225.1 Pseudoalteromonas sp. GW168-MNA-CIBAN-0100
TACCGTGAATAATGGCAGCTCGCGCCACCGCGGGATTGAGTTTAAACTTGAGCATGCTCTCACCTCAACTTGGTCAGTTAACTTTGCCGCCAGTTATGCCAAGCATAGTTATACTAATGAGCAAATACTCAATAATATCAATATTAAAGATAATGATGTTGATACCGCCCCGCGTAAAATTGCCAATTTAGATTTAACCTGGCAGGCGTTTAATAACGCCAATGTGGCACTGCAATGGCATCATGTTGGTCGTTACTATACCGATCCTGAAAACTTACACAGTTATGACGGGCATGACATTTTAAGTTTACGAG
>NZ_JBEOOL010000346.1:0-313 GCF_040309225.1 Pseudoalteromonas sp. GW168-MNA-CIBAN-0100
GGGGAACCTGGGGCTGGATCACCTCCTTATACGATTTAGAACTTATTTGTTCGTAGTGTCCACACAGATGATTGTTAATTAGTGCTTGTCCTTCGGGATAACTAATTAATATGCTCTTTAAAAATTTGGAAAAGCTGATAATAAAATTCTGATAGATACAGTGTATTTATCAAGAGTTTTCAAAAGTAAAAAAAGAATGGTAGCAGTACCATTCAGTGCCATTTAGTTAACTCTTTTGAGTTGATTGATTGGTATCTACTTTAGTATTCAATATTGACTTCTGGCGAAGTTAAACTGTCACAAAACAAAGACC
>NZ_JBEOOL010000347.1:0-313 GCF_040309225.1 Pseudoalteromonas sp. GW168-MNA-CIBAN-0100
CTCCTTAACAATCGCAAGCAATTCGGCCCTACGGGCCCGGACGTCGCTTCGCTCCGCCGTTGTTGCGGGCGTTAGGCAATCTATTGATGTTAGCGTCAACTTTTCAGGGTGTTAAACTATGGTGTGGAAAGGATTATGAAAGTAATTTTTATTTTTATTCCTGTATTTATAATTGTTTTTGTCCTTAATCAATTTTCTTATGGAGCATGCTTTAAGGGATACTGCCTTGAAGCTGCATTTCCCAAAGTTGCCTTTATATCGCTGGTTATTTCGTTAATCGTTTTTTTTATATCTAAAGAAAACGACGAAAAAC
>NZ_JBEOOL010000348.1:0-313 GCF_040309225.1 Pseudoalteromonas sp. GW168-MNA-CIBAN-0100
GGCTAAATCAAACCAAGGGGCTTATCGCTTTACTAATTATCCGAGTGAATTACTGGATTTTTATATTGATCAAAATGACATTGAAAAAGCACGTTCATGGGCTGCAAAACATGAGGTTAAGTCGAGTCAATTGATAACGTTGGCTGGTTTAATTATGGCGCAATACCCACAAGAGTCGATTGACTTGTATCACAAATCACTTAATAACATAATTGGACAAACTAATAATGACGCTTATCGTGAAGCAACTAATTTATTAATTAAAATAGAAAAAAGCTTAAAAGACAAAAATGCCGACTGCACGCTATTATAT
>NZ_JBEOOL010000349.1:0-313 GCF_040309225.1 Pseudoalteromonas sp. GW168-MNA-CIBAN-0100
GTACACACCAAAGGCTTTATTTGGGCATAAAAAGTTGCTTGAAAACTCCGAGACTAATTTTATGGATGACTTTTCTGATAGTGTAAATAAGCTTAAACAGCTTGTAGCAAATGATGGCTTTTTATATGTGTCGGCTGGCTTTAATCAAGGCTGAAGCGAGCAGAAAAACGGTTTTGAATTTTTTATGATTAGCTGTCATGAATAGAGAAGGTTAATTATGTAGTGGAACTGGTATAAGGGAGAATATATAAGTGCATTATTTAAATGGGCTATATAAATTAAACCACAGACTAAGGTTAACCACATTTATTAC
>NZ_JBEOOL010000350.1:0-312 GCF_040309225.1 Pseudoalteromonas sp. GW168-MNA-CIBAN-0100
GATTGAGTGTTAACGGCTAGACTAACCTCATTAAAAAGTGCTGAAAGACCCATCATAAAAGCTGGACCTGTGACAAAAAACCTGCATTGAATACAATTTTGTTCACCTAGGTAACCTGCATTCACAGGGTGATATATATTTGCCTTTGTCGCAACTGCATCACCGCCTTCTCTACAGAACGCACCGCCAACAGGGCAGATTCCAAAGTCTTTAAACAGATAGCTAGAAGCAGGTCTACTATTGTTTAAAGTCTGCAGAAATTCAGGGTTGTTTCCAAGTAATTGCTTTTTACATTCTTCAATTCGTTGGGAT
>NZ_JBEOOL010000351.1:0-312 GCF_040309225.1 Pseudoalteromonas sp. GW168-MNA-CIBAN-0100
AGATCATACCGAGAAGGTGCGCACACCACGCTTGATCTGCATATGCCTATCGCTCATCAAAAGCAGCAACAATGGACACCACAGCGGTTCGAACGCTGGGCGAGTAAATTTGGCACATCAACTGAGCAGTTTGTTATGCAATTGATGCAAGCTAAAAAACATCCAGAGCAAAGCTACCGTGCTTGTATGGGGTTATTAAGCCTAGGTAAAAAGTTTAGTGATCAACGTCTTGAAGCCGCCTGTCATCGCGCATTAACCACAGGTGTTACTCGCGTTAAACAAGTAAAGACTATCTTAGAAAAAGGCTTGGAT
>NZ_JBEOOL010000352.1:0-312 GCF_040309225.1 Pseudoalteromonas sp. GW168-MNA-CIBAN-0100
GCGTTTTATTGCAGGTAAAGAGCTAAATACCTCTGCCGAGCAAGTCGTTAATATGGTGCATCAGCAAGATGTGATTAACGCTATTTTTGCGGTGCTTGAGCATTGGCATCAAGGGCAGAGTATTTATAATGTGGTTAACCCGTCGCATCCTTGTAAGCGCGATTACTATGCGCAAAAGTGCCAACAACATGGCGGCGAAATGCCACGCTTTACGGGAACAGATACGGCTGAGCGCAAAGTGCTTGGCTCAGCCATTGAGGCGTTAGGGTTTAGTTACCAATACGCAATTTAATAAGATACTAAGCAGTCACC
>NZ_JBEOOL010000353.1:0-311 GCF_040309225.1 Pseudoalteromonas sp. GW168-MNA-CIBAN-0100
GCTTTCGGCAACACTTACAAAAGGCGATGACAGTCCGTTTGACAGCTTTTGCAAAGAGCAAAGTTACGATTTAGAAGAGTCATTCCCCGTTGATAAAAAAACAGTGGCAAGTATGGTTAAGTTCTCCGGTTTAGGTGGCGGTGTAAGTGTGAGCTTTGAGCGTAAACACTTAGGTGAACGTGTTACTTATAATGAAGCAACCGATACCTTAGTGATCAAAGGCATTCCGCCAAACTTAAAAGATCAGTTACAACGCTTCATGGAAAAAGAACAAGACTAATGCGATTGATATAAAGTTACAGGTACAAAAA
>NZ_JBEOOL010000354.1:0-311 GCF_040309225.1 Pseudoalteromonas sp. GW168-MNA-CIBAN-0100
GCCGGTAGTGGTAGGAATTAAACTTGTTCCGCATGAGCGCGCGCGACGTAAATCTTTATGAGGTGCATCTATAATGGTTTGGGTGTTGGTAATGTCATGAATCGTTGTTATGGATCCATGCTTAATCCCTACTTTTTCTTGCAATACTTTTACCACAGGCGCTAAACAATTTGTTGTGCATGAAGCCGCGGTAACAATTTTATGTAACTGCGGATTATAAAGATGATCGTTCACCCCTACTACTATATTTAAAATGCCCTCTTCTTTTACCGGTGCGGTCACCACCACGCGTTTAACACCTTGGGCTAAAT
>NZ_JBEOOL010000355.1:0-311 GCF_040309225.1 Pseudoalteromonas sp. GW168-MNA-CIBAN-0100
CTGTCGTACGAATACTCGTATGTCCGAGCTGTTTTTGTAACTGATGAAGCGGCATACCAGCTTCAATTTGATGTGTAGCATAAGCATGGCGCAAGCTATGCGCGGATACATTTTTTGTAATTTCAGCCCTCGTTACCGCACGTTTTAATCCACGACTAAACGTTTTTGCATCAATCGCTTTTTCTTTATCCCAGTTGGTACAAAACAGTATACTGCCAAGGGAAAAGCCTGCTATGTAAGCGTTTAACCGCCTTGCTGCACTTTTAGGTAATATGACACGACGGTCTTTATTGCCTTTTCCTGCTCTAACC
>NZ_JBEOOL010000356.1:0-311 GCF_040309225.1 Pseudoalteromonas sp. GW168-MNA-CIBAN-0100
ATCCAACGCTCAACAATTTGTACGCCGACTTCAGCCTTCGATTTATCTTTGGGTTTATAAGGTCTAGCCGGAATGACAGCAACGTTAAAGTACTCGGCTAACTGGTGGTACGTCGGATTTAAATCAGGCTCGTAGCGACAGGTTTTACTGACAGCACTTCTGAGATTATCGGGAATAACAACGTCAGGAACGCCGCCTAAAAATTCAAAGCAACGCGCATGACTCATTACCCAATCTTCAAGTTGCTGACTATACGTTGCTTCAGCATAGGTATAATTTGATGCACCTAGTACAGCAACGAATATCTGAGC
>NZ_JBEOOL010000357.1:0-310 GCF_040309225.1 Pseudoalteromonas sp. GW168-MNA-CIBAN-0100
CGCTACCATCTTTTATATTAGTACGCTCACCAATGCGTATATAGTTTACATCACCACGGGCAGCAACTAACGGCCACACGCTGCTATCATCACCCAAAGTAATATCGCCAACCAATACCGATGATTCATCTATATAAACAGACGCATTAAATGAAGGGATAACACCTTTATAAGAACGGATTGTCATATCTGCACCTTTAACTAACAGTTATATTAAATTAAGAGTGTAACAGCAGAGCTTATTTAAGTGCCACAAAAGCAGTAATTGTTTATAAAACTATCAGTTTTAGGCGCTTTAGCTCAGTTACTG
>NZ_JBEOOL010000358.1:0-309 GCF_040309225.1 Pseudoalteromonas sp. GW168-MNA-CIBAN-0100
ACTCACCCACTTACTGGTGAGCAAGTACCAATTTGGATCGCTAACTTTGTACTAATGCATTACGGCTCAGGCGCGGTAATGGCAGTGCCTGCACACGACCAACGTGACTTTGAATTTGCAACAGCCTACGGCCTTGATATTAAACAAGTGATTGCGCCAGTTACGGGCTCTGACCTTGAAGTAAACCTAAACAAAGAAGCGTTTACCGATAAAGGTGTATTGGTTAACTCGGGTGAATTTGACGGCCTTGATTTTGACGCGGCATTTAATGCCATTGCCGATAAGTTAGAAGCCTTGGGTGTGGGCGAG
>NZ_JBEOOL010000359.1:0-309 GCF_040309225.1 Pseudoalteromonas sp. GW168-MNA-CIBAN-0100
TGGTCGCCCAGAGTGCGAATGCCCTGCAAAAAGTATGAACCAAAACTTTTTAGCTAAACCTGAGCCTGAAAATGAATCGCATACTAGCTCTATGCTATAAAGTAATGAGCAATTTAAAATGCTAAACAAAAGTAACTTACTTGGCCTGTGCTGTTTTATTTTAGGCGTAGGATTAACCAGTGGTTACTTTTTGTTTTTACATTCTATGCCTATTCAAGCGCAACAAAGCCAGCCGTTTCCTTATAAAAGTATTGTTATAAAGCAAGCTAACGATGAGTCACTCAATAGTACTGACGAGCATGTTAACCC
>NZ_JBEOOL010000360.1:0-309 GCF_040309225.1 Pseudoalteromonas sp. GW168-MNA-CIBAN-0100
CTAATACACTCTTTATGCTAATGCAAAGCTACCGCGTAACAACGCGTGATGCGATTAATGCGAACGACCTTGGTTTAAACGCTATGCATGTGCGTTGCTTGCATATTATTGCAGCAACGCCGCAGTGTACTGCTAACGATATTGTTACCCAAACTCAACGCGACAAAGCACAAATTGCCCGTTTAATTAAAGAACTTTTAGCGTTAAATTTAATCAACAAATGTGCCAGTGAGCACGATAAACGCTGTTTTATTGTTTCTTTTACTGCCTTTGGCACTGCGCTTTTTAACAAATTACTAAGTGCCGAGC
>NZ_JBEOOL010000361.1:0-308 GCF_040309225.1 Pseudoalteromonas sp. GW168-MNA-CIBAN-0100
TTATAGCACCCGGCGAAAGTTATAAATATACCAGTGGGGCAATACTAGATACCCCGGTAGGTACTATGCAAGGGCACTATACGTTACGTAACGAGTTTGGCACTGAGTTTAAAGCGCCTATTAACGTGTTTCGTTTAGCCTGCCCTAACATACTGCACTAGTACACTATACACATGGCTGACTACGCAATAGGTGATTTGCAAGGCTGCTTTAACGAGTTTAACGCGTTACTCCAACGCGTTAACTTTAATCCAAGTAAAGATCATCTCTACTTGGTGGGCGATATAGTCGCTCGAGGCGCTGACTCA
>NZ_JBEOOL010000362.1:0-308 GCF_040309225.1 Pseudoalteromonas sp. GW168-MNA-CIBAN-0100
TTGCTATCTGGTTTAGTGTGCTTTATCACTACCACGAAGCTGGTATTCCTACCGAAGGTATTAAAAACTTTGCCATGGTATTTGTTGGTATTATTTTTGTAATTAACTCTCTTGATTCGCTTATCCGGTTATACACAGATAACTTAAACTTGACGGTTAAACGCTTAGGTAAATTTAAATATTTAACCATGAATATTGTTGCTTTGTCGTTGTTAACATTACTATTTAAGTTAGAGTTTTTACAAATTCAATGGGTTGGCGCATTAGTTATTGCCTTGTTCTTTATTTGTATTGCTTATATTGGCTAC
>NZ_JBEOOL010000363.1:0-308 GCF_040309225.1 Pseudoalteromonas sp. GW168-MNA-CIBAN-0100
TGGTTAAAGCCGCAAGCGGTGCATGCAGCGTTGCTGCTAATAATCCTGCCATGCCCAGCACCCCGTAAGTGCCGGCTATATCGGTGCCGGGGCTAATAAATTGGGCAAAAAAGGCCATTAAAGTACCAATTAAAACCCCCAGCCCTATAACAGGTCCAATTAAACCACCGGGAATACCCAAACCTATCGCAAATAATGTGGCGAGTAACTTAGCAATTAAAATAGTGGTGAGTAGTTGAATATTTTCAGGTGACTCAACCGCAATAGTGATAGCGCTCATACCCGAGCCCATTGCTTGTGGAACTGCA
>NZ_JBEOOL010000364.1:0-307 GCF_040309225.1 Pseudoalteromonas sp. GW168-MNA-CIBAN-0100
CGTTCACAAAGCCAATCATAACCGGATGCGGCACCATACGAATAAACTTTCCGAGCTTAAAAACTGCAGCCAGTATTTGCAGTATGCCCATTAGCAGCACAGTGGCAAATAAATATTCAACCCCATGATCAAATACTAAACTTACCATAACAACAGCTAAGGCACCGGTTGCGCCAGAAATCATGCCAGGGCGACCACCGAAAATAGCCGTAATTAAACCAACGATAAACGCGGCATAGAGTCCAACTAAAGGTTCTACATTTGCAACAAAGGCAAACGCAACAGCTTCTGGGACCAAGGCTAATGC
>NZ_JBEOOL010000365.1:0-306 GCF_040309225.1 Pseudoalteromonas sp. GW168-MNA-CIBAN-0100
TGCAAGTGGCTTTGGCATGTCTAGCTTAATGTTTAAAATACCTTCAACACTGTCTTTAAATTTAGCTGGATGAGCCGTGGCTAAAAAGATTCCAGTAGCACCAGGAGCGCGATTTTCAACAAGTCCTTGGTATGCAATAGCAGTATGCGGCTCAGCAACATAACCTGTTTGTTGAATATTTTTCATCACTGTTTGCGTATCTTGCTCGTTTACGCTGGTTGAATAAAAATTATCGTAACTAAACCAGTTGTTGTCGAGCATAGTTTGCACTCGTGGCCAGTTATTTGGCTTGCTTACATCCATAGC
>NZ_JBEOOL010000366.1:0-305 GCF_040309225.1 Pseudoalteromonas sp. GW168-MNA-CIBAN-0100
GGGGAACCTGGGGCTGGATCACCTCCTTATACGATTTAGAACTTATTTGTTCGTAGTGTCCACACAGATGATTGTTATTGTAAAGAGAACAACACTTATTGTTTTGGGTCTGTAGCTCAGCTGGTTAGAGCGCACCCCTGATAAGGGTGAGGTCGGTAGTTCAAATCTACTCAGACCCACCACTTCTTATCTAATTAAGAAGATGGTTAAAACAATAAGTACCAGCATATGTGGGGCTATAGCTCAGCTGGGAGAGCGCCTGCCTTGCACGCAGGAGGTCAGCAGTTCGATCCTGCTTAGCTCCA
>NZ_JBEOOL010000367.1:0-305 GCF_040309225.1 Pseudoalteromonas sp. GW168-MNA-CIBAN-0100
GGTAGATATAAACCGTGAAAAAGCGGCGCGCTATAGTTTAAATATTGCCGATATACAGCAAGTTGTAGCTACTGCTATTGGCGGCACAAATGTCACCCAAACCGTAGAAGGGCAAGAGCGCTATCCGGTAAATTTACGATACCCGCAAGGTTACCGCGATTCACCTGAGGAGCTAATGTTACTTCCTATTGTAACTCCAGCCGGGCAGCGTATAGCTTTAGCCGATGTTGCTAAGGTATTAATTGAAGATGGCCCAGCCGGAATAAAAAGTGAAAATGCCCGCTTAAATGGTTGGAGCTTTATTG
>NZ_JBEOOL010000368.1:0-305 GCF_040309225.1 Pseudoalteromonas sp. GW168-MNA-CIBAN-0100
TAAAAAACATGATAAAGCAAGCACCTCAACGAGGTGCTTGTTAATAAAGAGGGTTATGCCGAAGCGAGTTTATCGACGTTTTTGCCCTGAGGCTGCGAGGTTAAAAACTGGGTAAAACACGGGTTATTTGTTTCATCTTGTACGTTATAGCCTAAGCGATTTAAGTGCTCATTAAACACATCAAATTGGCTTGGTTCAATTGCAAAACCTGCTAATACATTCCCCGTAGAGCCACCATGATTACGATAATGAAATAAAGTAATATTCCAATTACTGCCTAAGGTATCTAAAAAGCGTGCTAATGC
>NZ_JBEOOL010000369.1:0-305 GCF_040309225.1 Pseudoalteromonas sp. GW168-MNA-CIBAN-0100
ATATTGATGCAGCCCAACACTATTTTGATGATTTAGTGATTAAAGCCACCGATGATGAATTATTTGCAGGAGGCTATTTGCGAGGTCACTTTGACTTAGCAGTAGGGTATGCGCAAGTAGAAAAGCTAACTATTAGCACAGATGAACTTAACGAAACAGTAGAGCAAAGCTTAGTGAAAGCTTATCATAATGGTGAACTTAATGAAGATGACAAAACCCTTGTTGCTCGTTTGTGGGAAGAAGTAAAAGCATTGGCCTGAGTAAACCTAGTCTAAAACTAATTTAAACGCGATACGCTACTGGCT
>NZ_JBEOOL010000370.1:0-305 GCF_040309225.1 Pseudoalteromonas sp. GW168-MNA-CIBAN-0100
CTATTGAAGCTGTTGCCCATGGTGATGAAAATACATCTAAAGTAGTTGGCCGAACTGTAAGGGATATAAAACTCCCAGCAGGTACTACTATTGGTGCTGTAGTACGTAACGACGACGTGCTTATTGCCCACGACGATACCATTATTATGTCGGGCGACCATGTCATCATGTTCTTAATTGATAAAAAGCACATTAATATTGTAGAAAAACTATTTCAGGTGAGCGCTATATTTTTATAGCAGTACATTGTTGGTACTTTAAACACAAAAAAGCAGCTTAGTTAAGCTGCTTTTTTAATATAGGGT
>NZ_JBEOOL010000371.1:0-305 GCF_040309225.1 Pseudoalteromonas sp. GW168-MNA-CIBAN-0100
TACGGTTAGGATCTGTTTTTGGTAGGTTACGCTCGTAGTTCCAAAAAACCGATCCCGTTTTATGTCCAGGCCACTTTTTATAATATATTTTTAGTGGCTCGTTACCCCAGCCATAGCCAAGCTTAGTGTCAATAAGCGCCTGATCTTTACCTGCGTGAATTTGCCCCACAACAACAGAGTAGGCCGCATTTTTACTTGGATCAGTAGCACGTAATGCAACATGATCTACTTTTAGCGTTGCTTCCATTTTGCCACCAATAGAGCCAAATCGATCCGATAGTGGGTGTACAGCAAGAGCAAAATTG
>NZ_JBEOOL010000372.1:0-304 GCF_040309225.1 Pseudoalteromonas sp. GW168-MNA-CIBAN-0100
TTCGGCTTGAATTTCACTAAAGGAGGTCACTACTAAATTACCAGAAAAGCGGCCTGAGTAATTTTGATATTTAAGCCCAATATGGCTGGCATCGCGCAGCGTCGCGCTGCTCATCATTAAATATGCAAGTTGGTCGTGGGTAGCAATAGAGCGTTTTAAACCTAATATGAGTCCAAGATCGCTGCCCTCATAACACTGCTGTGCATCAGTTAGTAAACCTCGATGCTGTTTAGCATTAATGAGCACATTAGGTTTGTGGAGCTCACTGCGACTGATACCATTGTTGGCAGCAATGGTGTTGGTA
>NZ_JBEOOL010000373.1:0-304 GCF_040309225.1 Pseudoalteromonas sp. GW168-MNA-CIBAN-0100
GCCTCTTGCTGCAACATTTACTGAAAAAGCAACCGACAATAGTGTAATAATTGTAAGTGATGATAAGTGTTTCATGCTCGTAACCTTTTGTTTAATTAATAACAAAAGATTACGCTGTAAAAATGCAAATAATGTGCAAATAATGAGGAAGTTAAAATAATGTATATCGCTAATGCATAAATTTAAAATGATAGCGAAATGCTAATGCGAGTAAATAGCTAAAGTGGCTATTAATTACTTACGTTAACGCATCGTATTATGCTAATTAATCAAACATTTTGTTGTTAATTACACTGCTGTGGAT
>NZ_JBEOOL010000374.1:0-304 GCF_040309225.1 Pseudoalteromonas sp. GW168-MNA-CIBAN-0100
TAGTAATACTTTAAGTTATTTGTTAAAACTATTAAATTATTATCCTAGGTATAAATGTGAGTATAAGGAGTATTTTATGTCGAAAAAAGTAGTAACTTTTGAATACGAAAAAGAAACAAAAAACAGTGTTCGTTACAAAGAAGTCCCAGATGAAGGCGTTGCCCCTATTGTTGGATCTTTGTATGTTCAGAAGTGGTTTGCTGGGAATAGCAAAACGCTTGAAATAACGATAGATAAAAAAGACTAATTAGCGGCATTATTTTTGCGCCATGTGTTTGTTTAGGTAAAAGCGACTAATAAATAC
>NZ_JBEOOL010000375.1:0-303 GCF_040309225.1 Pseudoalteromonas sp. GW168-MNA-CIBAN-0100
TGCCTAAACTGTCAAATAATACACCCCGATCATAATAAAGTTTTGCTTGTTGCTCAGGGCTTAGATCTACTCTATTTAGTAGCTCTGAATAACGTGCAATTGCAATTTCACTTCTAAAATCAGAGGCGAGAGGCGCAGTAAAAGGCACATTAACAATCGGCATTGACTCAGCTTTTGAAGTGCTTTGGCACGCGCTTAAAGACAAAATAGTAAAAGATGCCAAGGCTAAATGTTTGAGTGTCATTAAAATCCTTAATACCAAGGTAAGTAGCAAATAAATAAGACATGCGATGTCTAGTAAGG
>NZ_JBEOOL010000376.1:0-303 GCF_040309225.1 Pseudoalteromonas sp. GW168-MNA-CIBAN-0100
GTTGAAGGCTGGAACACAGGCTGGGATGGCGACTGGTTTTTTAATGGTGATGTGTTTAGCTTTACTCAGCCCTACGATGATTTTGATATAGCAGCGCTAACAAAATATTCTAAGCAAACAGGCGTGCAACTCATTGGCCATCACGAAACATCCGGCAACGTCAGTAACTATCGCAAGCAAATGGCAGATGCCTTTGCATTGTATGAAAAATCTAACGTTAGCCAAGTTAAAACCGGTTACGTAGCCGATGGCGGAAACATTAAGCGCATTGACAAAAACGGTATAGCTCGCCATGAGTGGCAC
>NZ_JBEOOL010000377.1:0-303 GCF_040309225.1 Pseudoalteromonas sp. GW168-MNA-CIBAN-0100
GTGTCATATCGCCACTTGCTACAATATCTAAAATGCGGTTAACTTCAGCCAGTGGTTTAGTAATACGATTAACTGTAACGACTGCCACGATAATTGCAATTATGGTGGCTATTATCATGCCTATCCAAGTCCACAAGTTTGCAGAATCTACGTCGCTGCGCACCCCTTTTTGCAATGAAAAAGCAACATCGCTGGCTTGTTTTACAAGTACGTCAATTTGATTTAGCGCTGTTTTAGTTGCTTGCTCAGACTCTGCCAGTTCACGTTCAGTAAGGCTAATTGCATCGATTAAGCGTTTTTTAT
>NZ_JBEOOL010000378.1:0-303 GCF_040309225.1 Pseudoalteromonas sp. GW168-MNA-CIBAN-0100
TTACCCAGCGCCAATCATCAAATTCAGGATGGTGGGTTTTAAGTAAATTTACATCCTCATCTTTACAGCGTAGTTTTAGTAAAAACCATTTTTGTTTTTGCCCAATACATACCGGACTTGAGTCACGGCGTATTAATCGTTTGGGTAACTTATAGCGTAACCAATGTTTAGAACTTGCGACTATCTCTACATCTTCTGGTCGCAAGCCTACTTCTTCGTGTAATTCGCGGTACATGGTTTGTTCTGGCGTTTCACCATCGTCAACACCGCCTTGGGGAAATTGCCAAGAATGTTGACCATAAC
>NZ_JBEOOL010000379.1:0-302 GCF_040309225.1 Pseudoalteromonas sp. GW168-MNA-CIBAN-0100
GTAAATACCCGAACAGGATAACCTTTAATGTGTGCATATCGGTAACACTGAAACGCAATTGCAAAATGCATAAGTAGTAATAAAACAACTAGCTGTGTCATATTTACCTCCTTAAACTCTAATAACATCCAACATCCAACATCCAACATCCAACATCCAACATCCAACATCCAACAAATTGTCGTCTTATTTGGGCTGATTTATAATGTCATGTTTTTTTGCGCTTATCGTATTAATTGCGCGACATTTGCTGATTTGTAAGTAAAGTATAGCCGAGAAAGATAATTATGATAGTAGTAAAG
>NZ_JBEOOL010000380.1:0-302 GCF_040309225.1 Pseudoalteromonas sp. GW168-MNA-CIBAN-0100
TTCTTATCCTACGACGGATCCAATGATCTAAATCCACTGTTAGTTGATAAGCGTTGGCTATTAGGTAGTAGTGTCCCCAGCCGCGTAAATACTGCGTGAGTTTATGAATCTGTAGGGTCATTGAGATCCCCCAGTTGCGGTTAGTGAGTTCTCTTACATTTGCTTTAAATTTCTTTAGCGCCTGTTCGTGGATCTGCACTTTAGCGTAGCGGAAGGTAAACCCAAGAAATTTCGAGCCTGATACTGGACCGACTCGACTTTTCGATTCATTCACTTTAAGTTTTAATCGCTGAGTGATAAAC
>NZ_JBEOOL010000381.1:0-302 GCF_040309225.1 Pseudoalteromonas sp. GW168-MNA-CIBAN-0100
TTGTATTACTCACTTACTTAACGAGCCCTATGCGCCTAAATATGAACGGCATTTAATAAGATTAGTATGACAGGCCAACTTCTGGGTAAAACGTGTAACGTAGCTGAAAAGCCGACAGTTTTAGCCCTGCTATGAATTTAATAGTAATAAATACACTATTGTTTGCCTGCATTTAAAAATACTGCGTACGCAAAAAACAGAGCCGTTCCATTAAAGACCCAGTCGTGAGGCTGCACATTCTAAAAATAGGAATAACTGAACAGACGTGAAAACAGCGTCATGTCAGCGACACAAACTAGTAG
>NZ_JBEOOL010000382.1:0-302 GCF_040309225.1 Pseudoalteromonas sp. GW168-MNA-CIBAN-0100
GTACGCGAAATTATTTTATTGAGTATTTGGCAAATAACATTAAATGTTTCGGCAGTGGCATTAAAGTCGTTCATTTGTTTGAGTAAAACCGGCATTAATTTATCAAGAATATTACGCCCTCGATTACCCACTTTTGCTTTAGATATACGTTGTTTAAAGTCGTGTAGTGGTGTTTGCCAATCTTCCCTGGGATCATTTAAAAAACTCACATCACCATGATCCCAAGTACTAATAAATGCGCCTTCGCAAGTATCTAGCGGCTCGGTTTCCTCCCCTATTACATGATTAAACTCATTATGAAT
>NZ_JBEOOL010000383.1:0-302 GCF_040309225.1 Pseudoalteromonas sp. GW168-MNA-CIBAN-0100
TGAAAAAGCAACAGCTAGTTTATGGACCATTAATGAATACTATTTCAGATGGCACCATTCACGCAGTATCAATTCGCGCTTTTACTCCTGTAGAGTGGAAACGCGAACAAAAATTTATTTTACCGCAATAAAAAAGGCCCCTACATGGATCAATTTGTAATTCAAGGTGGCACTTCGCTTGCGGGTGAAGTTACTATCTCTGGCGCTAAAAATGCGGCACTTCCTATTTTATTTGCCGCATTATTAGCCGATGGTAAAAGTACGTTTACTAATGTACCGCGCTTGCGTGACATAGTTACCAC
>NZ_JBEOOL010000384.1:0-302 GCF_040309225.1 Pseudoalteromonas sp. GW168-MNA-CIBAN-0100
TCTTTACGTTCTTTAAAAGTAATACCGTATAGTTTTTCCATAGCGAAGAATAAACCATTATGAATTACCGATTGTAATTCAAAGTAAGGTTTAACTAGGGCTGGGTCTAGGTTGTACTTTTCAGCACGTACTTTTTCAGCGTAAAAAGCCCAATCCCACGGTTTAAGTTCAAAACTTTCGCCAGAATCGTTAATTACTTTTTGAATTGCTGCAGCTTCAATTTTTGCTTTTTCAACTGCTTTAGGTGCAAGGTCATCTAAAATGCCGTAAACATTTTCAGTGGTTTGCGCCATACGCGAAGT
>NZ_JBEOOL010000385.1:0-300 GCF_040309225.1 Pseudoalteromonas sp. GW168-MNA-CIBAN-0100
CGTTCAATCTGAGCCATGATCAAACTCTTCAATTAAAAAGTTTTATGTCTTTCGACAGCTCAATGAATTCTGAATTTTTTAATATCTTTCGATATTGAATTGACTGTGCCGAAGCAACTTATAAATAAGTTACTTCTGTTGGTCACTCAGTTTTCAATTGAGACTCTAAATTTGTTTGCCTCACTACTTGCTCAATAAAGAACAAAGTAGTTTGGCTGTTAGGACTCAATCTGTACGAGTGCCCACACAGATGATTGCTTTATATTGTTAAAGAACGTTTTGAGTCGCTTTAGCGTCTCA
>NZ_JBEOOL010000386.1:0-299 GCF_040309225.1 Pseudoalteromonas sp. GW168-MNA-CIBAN-0100
TGCGGGAGCGTAAAAACAAGGTGGAAATAGCGACACGATAATAAATCCTCTTGTTGTCTTTGCACCCATTTAGCCGTTGCCATACCTTGGCAACGTGGGCAATGTCGATCTCGACAGCTACATCCAATTTGTTGTACTTCACTACAGTTATCACATTGCCATGCTTGATAACCGAGCTGTCCCGTTCTGCATGATTGAAGGTGTTGGCAGACTCGTAACTGCTGATAACTCATTATGTGGTGCTGCCGATAATTCCCAAGGCCAGAATTTAAAATATCAGCGAGGTGCAAGCCGCTCAT
>NZ_JBEOOL010000387.1:0-299 GCF_040309225.1 Pseudoalteromonas sp. GW168-MNA-CIBAN-0100
TGGGTCGTTAGCTCAGTTGGGAGAGCATCGCCCTTACAAGGCGAGGGTCACTGGTTCAAGTCCAGTACGACCCACCATTCTTAGAATGGTGCATATTACAAGAAAATCTAAATGGGTCGTTAGCTCAGTTAGAAAAAAGAGAGCATCACCGCTATTTACAAGTAACGGCGAGGTTCACTGGTTAAAGTCCAGTACTATTTATTTTAATAGTAGCGTTTTAATTTATATGTGGGTGATTAGCTCAGTTGGGAGAGCATCGCCCTTACAAGGCGAGGGTCACTGGTTCAAGTCCAGTATCA
>NZ_JBEOOL010000388.1:0-299 GCF_040309225.1 Pseudoalteromonas sp. GW168-MNA-CIBAN-0100
GCTCTGTAGTGAGTAAACTTTTAGCTCACCCTAGCGGGCTGGTTGGCCTTGAAGCTGGCTCTAAACCAGAGCTAATGGCTATTTTAGGGGTGGCAAAAGAGCCCATTACTATTGTGTGTAATGGCTATAAAGACAGTGAGTTTTTACGCTTAGCCTGTATTGGTCAGGCTATGGGTCACAAAGTTAAAATAGTGGTAGAGAAGCTCTCGGAGTTAACCACCTTACTGGAAGAAATTGATAATTTAGGCATTGAACCGGCTATTGGTATTCGTATTCGCCTAAACTCAGTGGGCAAAGGT
>NZ_JBEOOL010000389.1:0-299 GCF_040309225.1 Pseudoalteromonas sp. GW168-MNA-CIBAN-0100
GCTATAGAGCACAGCAATCCTAGTTTAGTGTATAAATACATTACAGAGTTACTAAACCTGCACAGCAAAGAGCAAGGCTGGTCTGGTTGGCACGTTAATTTTTGCAACTTAGCCCAAGCCACACACCTCACTGAGCAACACGCTATGCTTAGAGTGGGTGTGCAATTTCAGTGGTTTAATAAAGGCTTTACATGCTTTGACGATTTTTTAAATACGCTTAATTCACGTAAGCGTAAATCACTAAAAAAAGAACGCAGCAAAATAACCCAACAAAACATTACTATTGAATGGCTGCAAGG
>NZ_JBEOOL010000390.1:0-298 GCF_040309225.1 Pseudoalteromonas sp. GW168-MNA-CIBAN-0100
GCACTAAAACGAATAGTTTCACCGGCAAGTACCGCAGGCGCATGATATAGAGTTATGCAAAGTGCGATTAATGGTGCAAGCATAGTTAAGCTTGTCGCTTGGTTTCGCGTTAGTTTGCCTGTAAATGCAGAAATAACACTGCCAATTAAGGATAGCAGGGGTATCCAGAGCAAAGTCATAGTAAAGGACCTTTTAAAATCATAAATTTATCAATACGCTATTCGTTATAGTTAATTACCAAAGTGACTTGGGCATTAGCTTTTGTGGTCTGCTTTTTTAACAGCATTAATACGTATAG
>NZ_JBEOOL010000391.1:0-298 GCF_040309225.1 Pseudoalteromonas sp. GW168-MNA-CIBAN-0100
GCCTTGGCCTCTAGGCTCTATTTGCGTACCTTCGGTAACCATAAAGCCAGCGCTGGCACGCTGCGCATAATAGGTTGCCATTAAGTCGTTTGGAATATTACCTGGCTGCGTGCTACGAGAGCGTGTAAGTGGTGGCATTACAATACGGTTCTTAAGTGTATAAGGGCCAAGTTCTACAGGTGAAAATAACGAGCTGGTATCAGAAATAGATTGAGTCATTAAAACTCTCTCTTAAAGCAAACTTAGTGGCTTATTACCTCGTAATTAACAAGGCAAAGTATGTTGATGCTTAGCTGTT
>NZ_JBEOOL010000392.1:0-298 GCF_040309225.1 Pseudoalteromonas sp. GW168-MNA-CIBAN-0100
GATAAATACACTTGCTTTACTGATAGCGTCATGACAGCTTCGTTTCGGCCTATACCCAAAACTCGATGGGTGAAAGTCGATGTCGAATATCGGTTGGAGTATGTTCAATAGTGTTTGTTGCACTATTCGGTCTCGAACTGCGGGGATACCTAGCATTCTGACACCGCCATCATCTTTGGGTATTTCCACCCGTTTGACAGGTTGTGCCCTATATTGCTTGGTTTGCAGCTCAAGTTGCAGTTGTTTTAAGTTTGCTTCTAAATTCAGGGCGAATGCGCCTACGGTCTGCCTATCTATT
>NZ_JBEOOL010000393.1:0-298 GCF_040309225.1 Pseudoalteromonas sp. GW168-MNA-CIBAN-0100
TTATAAGCCTCGCTCTTTATTCCAAGGGCGAACAGACATGCCCTCTTGTAAAGAGTGAACACCAGCAGAGACAATTTGTTGGCCTTCTTTTACGCCGCTAAGAACTTCAATAGTGTCGTGATGCAATTGGCCCACTTGTACTGCTTGTTTATGCACAGTGCCAGTTTGCTGATTAAAAACCCACACATAGGCATTATCGCTTAGGCTTTTATTAGGATCTGAAAATACCGACTCAATAGGTAAAATAGTGTAGGGGGTTTGTGAGCGTGTAACTTTGCTCAAATCTATCATCACTTGT
>NZ_JBEOOL010000394.1:0-298 GCF_040309225.1 Pseudoalteromonas sp. GW168-MNA-CIBAN-0100
GGCTTGTTCTAAATCGCGTTCGCTCATAAGTGAGCTGCCAATTAAAAAGCCATCGCAAAGTGGCGCTAATCGTTTTACGTCTTGGTGGGTGTAAATACCCGACTCCGAAATAACGACTTTATTAGCCGGAATAAGTTTACGTAGCTTTTCGGTGGTGGCTAAATCTGTACTTAAATCGCGTAAGTCTCTGTTGTTAATGCCAATTATTTTAGCATCAAGGGCAAGCGCACGGTGTACTTCTGCTTCGTTACTTACCTCAGTTAGCACCGACATATTTAACGAGTCAGCAACGCTATGC
>NZ_JBEOOL010000395.1:0-298 GCF_040309225.1 Pseudoalteromonas sp. GW168-MNA-CIBAN-0100
TATCTGGGCGCATACAAGTACGAGTAATTTTTTGCACCATAGCGGAGTAACTAACACTATTGCCACTGGCCGATGTGAGTACCCCTGTAACCGAGTGACAAAGGGTTGCCAATATATCATCGGTGCTAATAACTTTACTTTTGCTCATTTAATAGTCTCATTTATACTTATTTTTCATTATTCTAGCCAAGCTACTTAATTTATCACTGACTATCCAGCATAAAATGTTAAAATAGCGCCATTATTTTCAAAGAGACTGGCTTCGTGACCATTAAAGACAGTATTTATGCCTCTGAGC
>NZ_JBEOOL010000396.1:0-297 GCF_040309225.1 Pseudoalteromonas sp. GW168-MNA-CIBAN-0100
GTGTGGTATTAAACCGATACGCCGTATTGGCGAGCTAAAGGTGCAAGACCACCTTCAAAACCTTGGCCAATCGCTTTAAATTTCCACTCGCTGTTATGGCGGTATAACTCACCGAAAATCAATGCTGTTTCAATTGAGTAATCTTCAGATAGGTCATAACGTGCAACTTCTTCATTCGATGAAGAATTAACAATACGGATAAATGCGTTTGATACTTGACCAAAGTTTTGTTTTCTTGTTTCAGCATCATGAATAGTTACAGCAACTACAATTTTAGTAATATCTGCAGGGATATCT
>NZ_JBEOOL010000397.1:0-297 GCF_040309225.1 Pseudoalteromonas sp. GW168-MNA-CIBAN-0100
GGGTTGTTCGGCAAATAAAAACTGTAAAGCCAAACCAAAAGCACTGCCCAGTACTAGGCCAAATAAAACGGTGCGTGATAACGTTTTACTTTTTTGCGAAAAAAGATAAATCGCGAATAACAGACCAACAAACAATGCCAGCATTAATAGTACAGCAAGCGACATAATCTCCTCTTCATTAGCTGTGATTTAGCGGCGCACTTTAACGCTTTAAACTTATTTAAGAAAATACACTTTCGCTATGACTTAGAAGAAATTGTTATGCATTGCTAATATTTGGTTATAAGGGATGGCAAG
>NZ_JBEOOL010000398.1:0-296 GCF_040309225.1 Pseudoalteromonas sp. GW168-MNA-CIBAN-0100
GTTTTATTCATGCAGTACATCCATTGGTCGCGCAAGTCTTGATCAATGGTAAAAGGCATATGGCGTTTACGCAGCATAGGATGGCCATGTTTTGCTACAAATAGGTCTGGGCCGCCTAACCAGCCAGATAAAAATTCAAAAAACACTTGGCGAATTCTATCTAATGGCAGAGGATGCATATCATATAATGGTTTAGCGTATTCATCTGTAGCCATAATATCGTAGAATCTATTTGCAATAGCAAGTGCGCCTGCTTCTCCACCTAGTATTTCATAAGGTGTTTTTTCAGGTGTGGG
>NZ_JBEOOL010000399.1:0-296 GCF_040309225.1 Pseudoalteromonas sp. GW168-MNA-CIBAN-0100
GTGGAAAAACAGCGGTAAATCATCCACTAGGTAAAAATATGATTGGGGCATTTTATCAGCCACAAGCTGTTTTTATCGACACACAATCATTACATACTTTACCTGCGCGCGAGTTTGCAGCCGGTATGGCTGAAGTGATTAAATACGGTTTGATTTACGATACTGAGCTATTTGCTTACTTAGAGCAAAATGTTGAGCGTTTACAGCAATTAGATGAAGCCTGTTTACAGCATATAATTTATAGGTGCTGTGAAATTAAAGCGCTAATTGTAGCTCAAGACGAAAAAGAGCAAGGC
>NZ_JBEOOL010000400.1:0-296 GCF_040309225.1 Pseudoalteromonas sp. GW168-MNA-CIBAN-0100
GTATTGATGATTGCTCTGATTCTAATAAATCATCAATATCAAAATCGTCATCTTCACTTGCTCACTCTTCACTAAAGGCAGATATTTCATCGTGAGAATCCCCACTCTCTGGTGCTACTTTGTCGCTATCACTCGATTCAATTTCTGGTAATCTATCGTCTTCATCAAATAAGCTATCTAAATCATCAGCACTTAAAATATCATCACTGTTTTGTGATGTGTTTAAGTCTAAATCAATAGTGTCCTCTAAGCTGTCATCTACAGGCTCATCAAAGCCTTGCTGCATAAAAATATCG
>NZ_JBEOOL010000401.1:0-295 GCF_040309225.1 Pseudoalteromonas sp. GW168-MNA-CIBAN-0100
TTACTAGAGTGATACTCGCTAAACGCTTTCATTGGATTTACATAATCACGTTTTTTTTTCTTAAAAGTTTCACTAGCTGCAAATGTCCACCCAGTAAAAACGCGCGCAAATCCTTCTATTTGAGCCTGACCGTAGGTGGCAATTGTATTACCTTGCGCATCAAGCTTTGGAGTAGCGTCTAAATTTAACTCTTCAAGGCCTATTGTAAGTAACTGCATTACTTCGCGGGCGTAGTTTTCATCTGGGCGAATATTAAGCTCATCATTTGCCTTTTCATTCCCTAAATGGCTTAAAA
>NZ_JBEOOL010000402.1:0-295 GCF_040309225.1 Pseudoalteromonas sp. GW168-MNA-CIBAN-0100
TTGCTACGTCGAATATTATTCCCGATGAGTTGTATCGAAATGGCTTACAGCGCGCGCGCTTTTTGCCCGCGATTGCGCTTGTTAATGCAAATACAGAAATAGTAAATGTCGATTCGGGCATAGATTACAGATTAAGAACTTTAGAGCAGGCAGAGATATTTCACAGCCCACTCGATGAGCAAGCCGATAAAAATCTATTTGAATACTTTGATAAGTTATCACACGAACAGGGTAAATCTAATACCGCCATTGAAATTGAAGGGCGCATGATTAAAACCCGTAAAGTATCTGATTG
>NZ_JBEOOL010000403.1:0-295 GCF_040309225.1 Pseudoalteromonas sp. GW168-MNA-CIBAN-0100
GTTCGTTAACCGTTCCCCAAATGCTGCGTGTTTTTTGATAAGCACTTATCTCACCTTCAAGCTTATCTAACCCAAACATGCTTGATGCCATCATCAGCATGTTTCGAGTGTTGCGGTCGCCTTCATCGGCAATCATCTCAATGCCTGTTTGCGCTAATTTAGACTTATCTATTTTCCCCTCTAGGGATAATACAGGCTGGGTAACACCGGGAACCAATAAAACTAAAGCAATTAAAATACTAACTATAGGGAGAAGTAAGCGCATAACATATCAAAAAAATAAACCATCATGCGC
>NZ_JBEOOL010000404.1:0-294 GCF_040309225.1 Pseudoalteromonas sp. GW168-MNA-CIBAN-0100
TGGTGCCCGAGGCCGGACTTGAACCGGCACGACTTGTTAGTCGAGGGATTTTAAATCCCTTGTGTCTACCAATTCCACCACTCGGGCATCGAGTTTGCTAATTAAAGCGTGTGGAGTAAATTATATGGAGGCGGAACCCGGAGTCGAACCGAGGTAAACGGATTTGCAATCCGGTGCATGGCCACTCTGCCATTCCGCCTAAATGCATCCAAATAATTTGGAGCGGTACACGAGGCTCGAACTCGTGACCTCGACCTTGGCAAGGTCGCGCTCTACCAACTGAGCTAGTACCGC
>NZ_JBEOOL010000405.1:0-294 GCF_040309225.1 Pseudoalteromonas sp. GW168-MNA-CIBAN-0100
TAATAACGCTCAGCAAAATCTATTTTTGCATCATCGACAAAGCTAATAGCCAAGTTATTGGCATTAATTGCGTTTAAGTGTGGGCTAAACCAGCTAGGCAGAGGCCAATTTTTTTGCTCATGTATATTAAACAACGTGCGCAAATGCTCAAAAGCGCCGCTTTGTAAGCAGCTTGGCTGAAATTCTTCTGGGGGAGTAAAACGCTTCATTATTATTTGTACTTACTAGTTTATACCTTAAATTTTGTAACAGTTTACCGCAAAAACTGGTTCTAATTAATAGAACTTCATATAC
>NZ_JBEOOL010000406.1:0-294 GCF_040309225.1 Pseudoalteromonas sp. GW168-MNA-CIBAN-0100
GTCAGGAACTGAATGCTCAAAACTAAAAAGTAAGCCTTTTAGTGTAAATCCGTACATTTTTGAGTTTAGGTTTTGCATATACTGCTCTCGGGGAGTTAACCTAGGTGCATACTTCATTAAGAAAGCACTTATTTGGTTTTGCGTTATGTCGCCAAAATTAATATTTTGTACTTTATAATTATCAGTTATTACGTGGGCCATTAAGAGCTTTACTTGAGGTGCGACTGACTCGATGTGCTTTTTACCTATTTCAGTGGACAAAATTGTTAAATAAATGGCATTAAAGTTTATATG
>NZ_JBEOOL010000407.1:0-294 GCF_040309225.1 Pseudoalteromonas sp. GW168-MNA-CIBAN-0100
GTCGTAGAGTGAATGAGAGCGTGGAAACAACTTTTCTTGATCGCAGCGATGGGGTTTGTCGTTATTTTGATGAGCAAACACACCTTTGTACTATTTATAACAAACGCCCACTTGTTTGTCGCGTAGAGGATTATTATGAAACACGTCTATCTTCTGTGATTTCCTGGGATGCTTTTGTTGATCTTAATGTTGAAATTTGTAATGAACTGCAACGCTCAGAAAAGTCTTAGCCTATAGCCTACTGTAACTATGATTTAAAGCTTAACAGCGAGAAGGTTTTTAAAAATTGTCTTG
>NZ_JBEOOL010000408.1:0-293 GCF_040309225.1 Pseudoalteromonas sp. GW168-MNA-CIBAN-0100
GGGTAGCACCCATGGATAGTAATTATCGACGTGATGAACCCGGGCTTTCGCCAATGGGCATGGATTTAGTGCCTGTTTACGATGAAGCACCAGGCAGTAGTAGCAATTTAGATGGCCCAGGTGCTGTGACTATTTCGCCAGCGGTGGTTAATAATCTCGGGGTAAGAATCGCCAAAGTACAGTACAAAGCGTTACAAAATGAAGTTAAAACGGTTGGCTATGTGCAATATAATCAAGATCAACTTATTCATATTCACCCTCGTGTAGAGGGTTGGTTAGAAACGCTTTATATC
>NZ_JBEOOL010000409.1:0-293 GCF_040309225.1 Pseudoalteromonas sp. GW168-MNA-CIBAN-0100
AGTATATCTAGCGGTATTACTGTATTAGCCGATCAGGTTTCTGATGTACTTAATAAGGTAAACGAGCTAAAAATCGAAGATAGCTTAGCACAAATGCAAGCCACTTTTAGCGACTACCAAGGGTTGGCCAACGACATGCGCGATTTGCTAAACCAAAAAGACACACAAAATTTACCGGGTGACTTTAATCAAAATTTCAAAAAAATGACCAAGAGTATGGAACAATTTGAAGTCACTATGCGCCAATTTGATAAAACCATGGCCAGCTATCAAGCAGGTTCGCAGTTTAATAA
>NZ_JBEOOL010000410.1:0-293 GCF_040309225.1 Pseudoalteromonas sp. GW168-MNA-CIBAN-0100
TCGGTTAATTTGCCCGGAAGTGCAGGCCCTGCGGTTACGCGTTTACGGATCACTTTTTTAGCAGCACGTAAACGTCGCTGCGCATTAGAAATACACAATTCAGAGAGTTGCTCTGCAATATCGGTATGCTCGTTTAGCCATAAACTAAAGGAGTCTTTTACTACGCCCGATACAAATGCCGCACATGAGCGCGACGATAACTTTTCTTTAGTTTGACCGGCAAACTGCGGATCTTGCATTTTAACTGAAAGCACATAGCTACAACGCTCCCAAATATCATCTGGGGTGAGTTT
>NZ_JBEOOL010000411.1:0-293 GCF_040309225.1 Pseudoalteromonas sp. GW168-MNA-CIBAN-0100
CTATAAAGTTACTCAACCGGGCTTTGAGCCATGGTGCCGATCACGAAAAACAACACACACTTAGAACCCGCTATATAGATACCCTTATTTTAAAATACGACTTATCGATAAAGTAATTATTAATGTACTACTACTTTAAGATTAACTCTGCCAATTTATAATTAACGAATATACGTATAGCGGCCAGTAGCTTAAGAAAATACAGCCTATAGGATTAGTGTTTGTTTGCGTTACAGCCCCCTCAATACAAGTATTCCTATATAAAGTATGTAACAAAGTCAGATGATCAAAGT
>NZ_JBEOOL010000412.1:0-292 GCF_040309225.1 Pseudoalteromonas sp. GW168-MNA-CIBAN-0100
GTGTAACGCTGCATGCAGGTAAGCGAAAACTAACGCTTAAACCAAGTGATTTAGAGCATTATTATGGCGAGCGAGGGCGTAGGGGTAATAAACTACCACGAGGCCTACAAAGAGTAGACGAAGCTGTTGTAGAGTTTAGCCCGCAAAACGACGAGCCAATTGAAAATGCTATTGATGAGTAGCGATTAATTCACATTCGCTCATATTAAACGGCTTGCTTATGCAGGCCATTTTTTTGTTATAAATTTAGTTTGTTATAAAATTGAGCGTACACTTGTGCGCTATTTTCTCG
>NZ_JBEOOL010000413.1:0-292 GCF_040309225.1 Pseudoalteromonas sp. GW168-MNA-CIBAN-0100
GCATTTATACCGAGGCTTGTTTATTCGCCAAGTATTAATGCAAGTTGATAAGTTTGAATTATACAAAGTATACGAGGGGGATTACTTTAGCGAGCTGCAAAACAATCGTGAATGGTGGTTACAAGGTGATTATCAAATTGCAGACGTAGAGAACTACCCGCAAGGCTTTATGATGGCATTTTTTGAAAATGCAGACTTTGCTAAAGAAGAGTTCATGCTTGAGGACAACATTCTGCAAATTATCTTGCCAAGTGCCAATTTAAACCGCTTTATAAGTACACCACTTCAAGAG
>NZ_JBEOOL010000414.1:0-292 GCF_040309225.1 Pseudoalteromonas sp. GW168-MNA-CIBAN-0100
TGCTGAAATTATATTTGTCTATCCTTGTTTTATTGTAACTATTCACCAAGACAAATTATTTTCTAAGGATCTTTTTTAGCTATTGACTGATCCTGCCAGTATGCCAAGCTAGAGCTATTACCCTATCGCTCTAGCTTTAATGAATTTAAACAGCATAAATATCACTGAAATAGTTGAGCAAACTAAAACTCAGTTACAAGAAGATAAAACACTCTCGCCAGCGTTGAAGATGTCTATTGAACTCATTCTTGTTGTCGTTGTTATGCTAGCTAGTAAATTAGGACTTAATAGT
>NZ_JBEOOL010000415.1:0-292 GCF_040309225.1 Pseudoalteromonas sp. GW168-MNA-CIBAN-0100
GCCGGGAGGCCGACGTGCTCGTGCGTCTGGCGGCCGGCGAGGCGATCGGCACGCAACTGATCGCACGGACCGCGCGGATGGCGGCACGCAAGCAATGGATGGCCGACCATCTGCAGGTCCGCGGCCACGTCGTGATCGACGCGGGCGCGGTCGAGAAGCTGACGGCCGGCGGCAAGAGCCTGCTGCCGATCGGCGTGATCGACGTGCAGGGCGCATTCGCGCGCGGCGAAGTCATCGCATGTGTCGGCCCGGACGGGCGCGAGGTGGCGCGCGGGCTCACGAACTACAGCAG
>NZ_JBEOOL010000416.1:0-292 GCF_040309225.1 Pseudoalteromonas sp. GW168-MNA-CIBAN-0100
ATTTAAAACCATTACACGTATACCTTAAAAATAATTAATTCAGTAATTTAAGCAGAAAGCACTAATAATTACTAGCTTAGCGACATAGCTAATACAAAAAAAGCAGCCGAAGCTGCTTTTATAATTATTTAGTAGTACTTTTAGTCTATTTTTAAGCCTGGGCTTAATGTAGCTGGCATAGCAACTTTTTCAAGCTCTACTGATGCTACTGGGTATGCACAGTAATCGGCAGCGTAATACGCGCTGGCTCTGTGATTACCCGATGCGCCAATACCACCAAACGGTGCAGCAC
>NZ_JBEOOL010000417.1:0-292 GCF_040309225.1 Pseudoalteromonas sp. GW168-MNA-CIBAN-0100
CTCTAAAATTAATCACAATGAACTACCCGCCCACGTAACATTTGTTGTTATTTCATTAAACCTCTCACTCCTTCATTAACTAAATGGGTCTGCGCTTCATTGGTATAGGGTTTAAACTTTTTCCAGCGGCCTATGGCTTTGTTGTTAAGCGGTTGGCGCACTTGCATTTTGCTAGCGGTTGATACAGGTGCGGTGTTTAAATGAAAATCAAGGCACTGTGGTTGCCAGTCTAAGTCGCAATAGCTCACTAATTCTTTTATTTTTTGCTCTGGTGCGGCGATGAGTTCTTCGT
>NZ_JBEOOL010000418.1:0-292 GCF_040309225.1 Pseudoalteromonas sp. GW168-MNA-CIBAN-0100
GGATAGCTTGTTGTCAGCAGTCCCGTAGAATCTTTGACACCACTTGCAATTGAAACAGGTAGATTATTAAGGCTCTTTTTTTTTGCCTTATCAATAAGCTGTTTTAATTCCTGTGCTAGTTTGCCATGACCACTTCTTGCTTCATGCGCAGCAACTTGAAGCGCAATAGATAAAAATCTATCGTCATCTTTATCGATATGCGATTGCATAAGTGCTTTTATTTGCGTTGAACTAGCCATGAAAAATGCTCGAATTAAATAATATATTGACCAATATTATTATACATGAAAGG
>NZ_JBEOOL010000419.1:0-292 GCF_040309225.1 Pseudoalteromonas sp. GW168-MNA-CIBAN-0100
CCCGATGAAGAAATCGATTTTTTATCTGACGGTAAAGTTTCTGGCGATTTAGATGCCATTATTGCCCAGCTCAATACGGTAACCGATCAAGCTAAGCAAGGCAGCATAATGCGCGAAGGTATGCGTGTCGTTATTGCAGGTCGTCCTAATGCAGGCAAATCAAGCTTACTTAATGCATTAGCAGGACGAGAAGCGGCAATCGTAACTGAAATAGCCGGCACCACCCGCGATGTACTTCGTGAGCACATACATATAGATGGTATGCCACTACATATAATCGACACCGCAGGCC
>NZ_JBEOOL010000420.1:0-291 GCF_040309225.1 Pseudoalteromonas sp. GW168-MNA-CIBAN-0100
GCGTACGTCTTTTGGTGCGCCGCCTTCAGGCCAGTCGTTTGCTTTAGCGGCAAATGCTGGGCGTGCTAGGTGGCTAAAGTAAAATGCAATATCAACGGCTTCTTTGTCAGTTAAAATACCTTCTTGGCCAAGTGGCATGTTGCCTTTTATAAATGCAGCTGCGGTATAAGTACGTGCCATACCTGCGCCGTCGTTAAATGAGTTATCGCCTGCTACTGCTGGGAACATATAAGTGCCACTAGGGTATAAACCTTTGGCGTCCATTTGATGGCAGCTTGCACAGTGCTGCGC
>NZ_JBEOOL010000421.1:0-290 GCF_040309225.1 Pseudoalteromonas sp. GW168-MNA-CIBAN-0100
GTGATGCTATGAAGCGCTGACCTATATGGCCTTAATAGTTCTATCGTCGCCGCAGTGACGGCTTCCGCTGTTTTTCCTGCCACCTGAGTTGATACAGTGAATTGGGTAACCCGCTCTACAATGGTAACAAGGGCGCCTCGATGACCTTTGCCTATGACGGTATCTATTTCCCAATCTCCGATACGGCCTTTCTCATCAACTATTTGTGGGCGCTCTTCAATGCTAACGCGATTTTTTATTTGCCCTCGGTTTGTTTTACCATGACTGCGCTTGTGATATTTCTTACCGTG
>NZ_JBEOOL010000422.1:0-290 GCF_040309225.1 Pseudoalteromonas sp. GW168-MNA-CIBAN-0100
TGCCAATAGTGATGAACTACACAAAACGGTATTCGATTTAATTGACGAGCCAAATATGAGCGACTTTCACGTAGCAGGCCGCCTCGATATTGACACCACTGGCTTAGTTATCTTAACCAACGATGGCGACTGGTCGCATAAAATAACGTCTCCTAAAAACAATAAATTTAAAACCTACTTAGTAGAAACCCAAGAGCCCATTACTGACGAATCGTTAGAGGCACTGCGCGAAGGGGTACAATTACATAACGAAAAAGCTCTAACCCGCCCGGCAAAAGCAGAGCGCCTCG
>NZ_JBEOOL010000423.1:0-290 GCF_040309225.1 Pseudoalteromonas sp. GW168-MNA-CIBAN-0100
TCACCTGAGTTTGGGTAATAATGTTTTTTCTTTGGCACAATGGCGTGTATATTCAATTTGTTCATCAATGACGCCGTTTTATATACTCCTATTGTGTGATCAAGTGCATTCAGTTCAGCGTGTATTCTACGCCTGCCATACGTATTACCCGAGTCCTCAGCTATCGATTCAATTAAATCCAAAAGCACCTGCTCTTGTTCATCGGGTTTGGCAGGTTCATAGTAATAGCTACTCATACTAACCTCTAAAACACGACACAATTCAGTGATAGTGTAATCTGCGTTTGCTTT
>NZ_JBEOOL010000424.1:0-290 GCF_040309225.1 Pseudoalteromonas sp. GW168-MNA-CIBAN-0100
GTTAAACATTGGGTTTGCTGCTCGCTATTAAGCATTAGTAATTCAAAGCCTGAAAACTTCATCGCAACATTAGGCTGTTTTGCAAGTAGTTCAATTGCAGTTGCCCAGTTAGCAAGGTTGTGTGCAAGCCCTGCGTGATTAATGATGATTTGTAAGTCACTAACTTGGTTGGCATAAGAAATAAGTTGCTCGGTGATGTTGAGGTTTTCTATTTCAAATTGCGCTTCAAAATGCAGTTTTAAGTGGCTCAAGTGGCGCAGGTTATCGAGACAATGAGGGTTCAATAAGCG
>NZ_JBEOOL010000425.1:0-290 GCF_040309225.1 Pseudoalteromonas sp. GW168-MNA-CIBAN-0100
CAGTAACACGTGTTAAAACTGGCCTATTATTAGGTGAAGTTATTAAAGCGAATGACATCAAAGTTGATGACGCTAAAGTTGAAGCATTGATTGCTACTGTAGCTTCTGCATACGAAGATCCAACTGAAGTAGTAGAATACTACAAAGCAAATGATCAACTAATGCAGCAAATGCGTAATGTAGCAATGGAAGAGCAAGCTGTTGAAGCTATTTTAGCTAAAGCAACTGTGACTGATGTTGAAAAAGCATTTGATGACATCATGAATCCACAGCAAGGTGCATAATAAGTC
>NZ_JBEOOL010000426.1:0-290 GCF_040309225.1 Pseudoalteromonas sp. GW168-MNA-CIBAN-0100
GAGTGTGTGGTGTTTATTTAGCATACTGACATTATTTTTACCGGTTAATATTTTTGTAGCGTGCTTGTTCTCTATTAGTACTTTATTGGCTTTAACTTTTGCTACTACAAAATTAAAAGTAGCGATAGATGCAAAGCCTTTAAATTCAAAATGGGAGCTGCCAATAAAAATAGTGTTAGTAACTAGTTTTATTATGTTGGTTACCTTTATTTCTGAGCATATTGGCTCGGCATGGAGTGGGTTGCTTTCTACTTTTCCGGTTATTTTAGCGGTAATGGGCAGCATAGCGT
>NZ_JBEOOL010000427.1:0-290 GCF_040309225.1 Pseudoalteromonas sp. GW168-MNA-CIBAN-0100
GTAATGCACTAATTCGCCGCAGCGCAGGTAAAGCAAACCCAGAAATGACAGCAGGACCAATTAAAATTCATACTCGCTCGCAGCAAGTGTGGGTTGACGATAAAGAGTTAAGCTTAACTGCATACGAATACAAAGTACTAGAATACCTCATGGTTAATCCGCAAAAGGTAATTTCTAAATCAGAGCTTACTGAGCATATTTACGACCAAGACTTTGACCTTGATTCGAACGTAATTGAAGTATTTGTACTGCGTTTACGTAAAAAATTAGATCCTGAAGGCGTACTAAAT
>NZ_JBEOOL010000428.1:0-289 GCF_040309225.1 Pseudoalteromonas sp. GW168-MNA-CIBAN-0100
ATCGGCGCTGTTTCGTTTCACTACTGAGTTCGGCATGGGATCAGGTGGGTCCAAAACGCTATTGTCACCAAGCAAATATGGTGCAAAGAATGAATGACAAGCACGTAGTGCTACCATTTTCTTTGCGCAAGGTGCCTCAATGTTAACGCTACGCGCTAAGAGTCACCTCTTGAATTTGGAAAATATCTGATAATATTTTTTAAGTCTTTCTAAGTAATATCTACTTTAGTTATATTAACTTCTTCGCTTGTTTCACTATCACATAAAACGCGTTTGGCGTTGTATGGTT
>NZ_JBEOOL010000429.1:0-289 GCF_040309225.1 Pseudoalteromonas sp. GW168-MNA-CIBAN-0100
TAATGTAGTGCCTTACATTGATGTAATGTTGGTACTACTAATTATATTTATGGCTACAGCACCACTCATTACTCACGGTGTTAAAGTTGACTTACCAAAAATGGAAGAGTCAGACTTAGTTGATACTAAAGATACGCCACCTATTATTGCCTCTATAGATGCTGATGGCCGATACTATGTAAGCGTAGGCACCGACCCTGAAGAGCCAATGGAAGCGCTAGATGTAGCTGCCGTAATTAAGTTACAGCTGATGAAAAATCCAGATGTACCTGTAATGATAAAAGGCTCG
>NZ_JBEOOL010000430.1:0-288 GCF_040309225.1 Pseudoalteromonas sp. GW168-MNA-CIBAN-0100
ATGGTCGATTAGTGATGCCTAATACTGCCGAGTTTACCCAAGCGCTAACAACTAGCTTGAATGACTATCAGCAAAGTAAAACGTTGGCATATAACGGGTTAACATCAATAGCGAAAGTGTGCTCTAAAGAAAATTGGGCGCAAGATTGGATTGATATGATCAAACATAAACAAGTCTAATATGCAGTGCATTTGGCATTAATTGCACCGTTATTTATGAAAGCACTTAACTAAATGTTAGGTGCTTTTTTGTTTGTACGTAAATTAGTTATTTTAAGTGGTATTAATC
>NZ_JBEOOL010000431.1:0-288 GCF_040309225.1 Pseudoalteromonas sp. GW168-MNA-CIBAN-0100
CCCGAGCGCGCGTTATATGACCATTACCGGTACCTTGTACTCCATACAATATTTTCATGCAGGCACCACAAGTGCTAACGCAAATAAACCACAAAAACTACCAATCGTTGCGCCTATTATAATATCAGCAGGAAAGTGCACACCCAATACCACACGAGACATAGCAACGCCGGTAGCCCAACTAAATAGTAGTAACGCATATTCTGGAAAAAAATGGCTTAATATAATTGCCACTAAAAAGGCAGCTGCACTGTGACCCGATGGTAAACTAAATTTATCGCTTGGTAC
>NZ_JBEOOL010000432.1:0-287 GCF_040309225.1 Pseudoalteromonas sp. GW168-MNA-CIBAN-0100
ACCCGTACTATTAGCGCTAATTGTGTTTTTTCGTTAGCCGATAAGGTTTTTGTAAACTTATCTATTGAATATCGTGATAACGACTCTACCCAGCGCTCTGGTTTTGACCCTCGCGAGCAATATAGCCGCCTTGATGATGGTAGCCTAGATCCACGCGAGTTCACTATCGATCGTTACAATCACCGCTTTGGTAAAGCAGAGCTTGAAGACTATGCACTGTTTTACAACATGGGCTACGACTTTGATAACGGCTTAAACTTATACTCTTTTGGTAGCTACTCTAAGCG
>NZ_JBEOOL010000433.1:0-287 GCF_040309225.1 Pseudoalteromonas sp. GW168-MNA-CIBAN-0100
ACCCTCCCATGTTGCTATCCATAAATAACCGTCTTGAGTTTGCGCTAAGCTATTAATACTATTGTGAGGCAGGCCTGAGCGGGTATTCCATGTTTCAAAAAAATAATCACTTAAAGGTAAACGAGTTTGTGACTGCACCTGACACGTGAACATGACGAAAAATACACATAAAATCCCTAAATGCTTCATCACTGCGACCTTTATAATTATTATTGATTAATTAGTATTACCCACTAAATTTAACGCAATCCTAAGTGATTAAAAACCAACCAAAACCAGCTAAACTA
>NZ_JBEOOL010000435.1:0-286 GCF_040309225.1 Pseudoalteromonas sp. GW168-MNA-CIBAN-0100
GTATTGAGTTTTTCGAAGGGCAATTTACACTCAAAGTGTCACACCCTAAACCTATTGCTTCATATGCAGATGAAAGCAACACGAGCTTCACACGTTACCCACTGCCAGCTTTCCCTTTAAGGGTTTTGCAAAACTTTTATAACTATCTCCCTGAGGAGGCGTTAACAACAAAATCATTATTGGATGCTATTAATCGTTGGGTAGATACTGAGCCATATTACTTCGCTGCAATGAGTCCCGCAGAATGGTTGCGTACTTTTCAATCATTCTGGCACCACCACTATGC
>NZ_JBEOOL010000436.1:0-286 GCF_040309225.1 Pseudoalteromonas sp. GW168-MNA-CIBAN-0100
CTGCACCACTGTAATTGGCCGAAAAACCTTTAAAAGTACCCGGTTCATTGGCGATTAAATGCAGCTTGGTTTCCATGCCAGCCATTGAGTATATTTGACTCCCCAATTGCGGAATAAAAAATGAATTCATGGTGCTCTCTGAAGTGATTTTATATTCAACCGGCACGTTTGCCGGAAACACCAATTCGTTAACCGTAGCAATGCCTTGCTCAGGGTAAATAAATAACCACTTCCAGTTTAGCGATACCACTTCAACAGTGAGGTGCTTGCCTTTGCCTTCAATTGG
>NZ_JBEOOL010000437.1:0-286 GCF_040309225.1 Pseudoalteromonas sp. GW168-MNA-CIBAN-0100
CTTCTTGCCAAAGTGCAGACCAAGTAACTTCTGGGTGTTCGTTATGAATTTCTAATACGGTTAGTTTGTTGTCAGCAACAATTAGCGCTGCATTTGCACGCGGTGCTATAGCAAAGTTTTTAATTGCTCCTTCGCTTACTTTGCCTTGCCACAATTTTGCTTGGCTTGTGGTGTAATAAACACCTAACTCACCATTACTACTGGTAGTAAAAAAGGTACGGCGGTAAAACTCAGTAAATACGTTTAACTTACTTTGCTTTGTTGTTTCAAATGAGCGGATTTTTTG
>NZ_JBEOOL010000438.1:0-286 GCF_040309225.1 Pseudoalteromonas sp. GW168-MNA-CIBAN-0100
TTATTAGGCCACGAAAAAAACATTGGGGGTTTTGGTGTTGTAGTTGTAGGCTCAGTTACTGCGCTTGGCGGCGGTACACTGCGTGATATATTATTAAATCAGCCAGTGTTTTGGATTGCAGAGCCCGATTATTTATACGCCACCTATGGCGCAATATTTATTGCGGTGGTGTTTATTCGCCATTTACCGCACGTATCTAATTATTACATGCTGCTAGTTGATGTATTAGGCATGGCTATATTTAACATTGTCGGCATTGAAAAGTCGTTAATTGAAGGCACTACCA
>NZ_JBEOOL010000439.1:0-286 GCF_040309225.1 Pseudoalteromonas sp. GW168-MNA-CIBAN-0100
GTTCTTGTGCGGCAGGTATTGCGTGCTGCTCTTGCCAGCCAATATTATCGGCTTCAAACCACAGCTGCCATTGCTCACTATTGGTATAGTCTAAGTAAGCTTGCTTTATTTGCCCACTAGGTTGGCGCTGTAAAAATGGCGTTAGGTTATTAAAGTTAGTCAGCTCGGCTAAATCGCTAAGTAGCGCTATATCAACTTGCTGTAACCAAATTTTATTTTGCTTACCCAGCAGTGCCTCAAACTCTAAACTCGGCCAGCTTTTATCATTACTATTAAACGCTAAACC
>NZ_JBEOOL010000440.1:0-286 GCF_040309225.1 Pseudoalteromonas sp. GW168-MNA-CIBAN-0100
GCCTAGATGCGCACGAACTCAACACCCCTGGCGGTATTACCCTTGAGGACTGTATTGCAGTGAGCAAAATGGTTGAACAAGCGGGTGTAAATGCCGTTAGTATTTCTGCTTATGCCACCTTAACCACAGGCTCTGCATTTACCGCCGCGCCGCTAGTGCATAAACCAGCAGGCTTTTTAGATTGGGCTGCGGCAGTGAAGAAAGAAGTGTCTATACCGGTAATTGCCGTTGGCCGCTTAGAGCCCGATATTGCCGATGCTGCTATTGCCAGCGGTAAGTGTGATTT
>NZ_JBEOOL010000441.1:0-286 GCF_040309225.1 Pseudoalteromonas sp. GW168-MNA-CIBAN-0100
GTATTAACAAATCCAGCTGTACTAGTTATTCTTGTGCTTACCTTGCTTGGTGTAACCGCACATTATGGTGCCTATGTTTACATTACAAGCCTGGTTGAGGAAATTGGTTTAGCTGGTGGGATTGAAAGTGCTTTATTGTTTTTTGGTATAGGTTCGATGATTTCTGTTTTTTTAGCTATAAAACTTATCGATAAATACCTGCGGCTATTAACAATAACCATGTTTGCATTACTTATTGTTTCTATGCTCACATTACTAATGTTTGGCAAAGTAAAAGGTGTAGGGC
>NZ_JBEOOL010000442.1:0-286 GCF_040309225.1 Pseudoalteromonas sp. GW168-MNA-CIBAN-0100
CATTATAGGGCGCAGCCAGTTTTACGCAAGCGTTTTTTAAAGAAAACTTAAAATAAAATACTGTTCGCTTGATATTTAAACCAAACGATTAAAAACAATACTAAACCATCTGTATTTTGGGTAACTCGACTTGGTTTTACATTCTAAGCTGGTATTGAGCAGTGCATAATTTAAGCACCACTCGATTGTTTGGGTAAATAAAGTGTGCTTATTACGCTACGCATATTAAGCATGCACAAATAGTAAACAAAACTAAAAGTCATGCAATTCTTTATAAGTAATAACC
>NZ_JBEOOL010000443.1:0-285 GCF_040309225.1 Pseudoalteromonas sp. GW168-MNA-CIBAN-0100
ACCCATAGCCATCTGTACCAATCCAAATGATACCGAACCGATCTTGATAAAGTGACAATAGGTAATCATTAGCAAGCCCATTTAGTTGCTGCTTATTGTGCGGTATGTGCTGAAAATTATTTTTAGATGTACTTTGCTCTGTTTTGTAAAATAAACCTTTACCATAACTTGTTAGCCACAAGGTATCGGTGTCGTCAACTAAGATATCGGTGATCCATACACCTGCAAACTGAGCAAACTCCCCAAAAG
Source organism: Pseudoalteromonas sp. GW168-MNA-CIBAN-0100 (assembly GCF_040309225.1). Classification (NCBI taxonomy): domain Bacteria; kingdom Pseudomonadati; phylum Pseudomonadota; class Gammaproteobacteria; order Alteromonadales; family Pseudoalteromonadaceae; genus Pseudoalteromonas; species Pseudoalteromonas sp. GW168-MNA-CIBAN-0100. Next base: position 250 of record NZ_JBEOOL010000443.1, read on the forward strand.
CCTCTGTTTTAGGGTTAAATAGGCTAAGCCCTTGTT
>NZ_JBEOOL010000444.1:0-285 GCF_040309225.1 Pseudoalteromonas sp. GW168-MNA-CIBAN-0100
GGGTTAAACCCCGATGCGGTGGGTAAATTTAGAATTGGCTTTACTGAAGGACTTGTTGGGCTAGTTGCTCAGCGCGAAGAGGCGATTAACATTGCGTTTGCTAAATCGCATCCTCGCTTTAAACTCTCCCCAGAAGTGAACGAAGAAGGCTACAACGCTTTTTTGTCTGTGCCTGTTGTTCATCAAAAAAAGGTATTAGGCGTTATTGTTGTGCAACAGAAAATGGCTCGAGTATTTTCTCAAGATGAAGAGTCGTTTTTAATTACGCTCTCAGCGCAGTTAGCT
>NZ_JBEOOL010000445.1:0-285 GCF_040309225.1 Pseudoalteromonas sp. GW168-MNA-CIBAN-0100
ATAATAGGTGAGCCTTCGCGGCCACCTTGGTCAGTAATTGTTAAACCAGGAACCCAGCGTGCTACATCGGCAAGTTCACTAATGTTTTGATCTTTCATTACATCAGCGTCAAGCGCGGTTATATTAAGTGGTGCTGCTTGTACAGAGCCGCTGCGTCGTGTTGCCGTAACCTCTATAACTTCAAGTGATTTGTTTTTTGTAACCACTTGTTCTTGAGCTGAAGCGGTATTAGAGAATAAAACCACACTTGAAAGTGTGCTTGAAATAGCCAAGGTTAACAGGCTT
>NZ_JBEOOL010000446.1:0-285 GCF_040309225.1 Pseudoalteromonas sp. GW168-MNA-CIBAN-0100
GTGTAGTGCCGCACTGTATCTTGGGTCACTCCCATGATTTTAGCTAGCTGTTTAACATACATAACTCACTCCATCGGGTTTTAATAGTGACATAATAAACCTATGTGTAACACACAGGTCAACCGCTATTTTAAAACTCAGGGAATGCGTTATCGGCACATTAAATAAGTGATTACGTTTGCTTAAAGAAGAGGAAGAATACAGCAGTCAAAAAATAGTGACTGCTAGAAAATGTAGACGTTATTTTGCTACGACTTAGGTTAACTATAGTTTAGTTTGCTTCAC
>NZ_JBEOOL010000447.1:0-285 GCF_040309225.1 Pseudoalteromonas sp. GW168-MNA-CIBAN-0100
TTTCTATATTGATTGACTCTGAATGACCAAAAAACACCGGTACTCTTACACACGTTGGGTTTACTGCAATGGTAGTATCGCCTAATATTTTATGCGTTTCGTTAACCATTTTCATTTCTTCACGGGTGTAGCCGTTATCTTCAAATGCATCTATTTGTGGGATCACGTTAAACGCAATTTGCTTAGGAAATATATCGCTGTCAACTGGGCGGGCATTCATTAAGTTAGCGGTTTGCTTTGCTAACTCATCAACCGCTTTTTTACCTGCGCCCGACACTGCTTGAT
>NZ_JBEOOL010000448.1:0-285 GCF_040309225.1 Pseudoalteromonas sp. GW168-MNA-CIBAN-0100
GTAAATAAGGGGCAAATACTTTTTCACCAGGATAGTCGTAGCGCCATGCATGCTTAACCATCATTTGTTTATTATGATCGCACCACGCTTTTGGCGTAACGACGCACTCAAGGGCGGGAAGTGAGGTTTTTAAATCAGCAATTAAAGAAGCCTTTGCGGGTTTACGTTTACCGACCTCGGCTGCATCTATGTCTAAATGAATCACGTTTGCTTTTGCAGCAAACTTAGCTAAGTTGCCTGTTACACGGTCATCAAAGCGAGCACCAATACACACTAATACATCAC
>NZ_JBEOOL010000449.1:0-285 GCF_040309225.1 Pseudoalteromonas sp. GW168-MNA-CIBAN-0100
ACTGTGTGGTAATAGCACTAACATCAGTGGTTAAATCAGTCATTGATTCAGTTACTTCAGTCATATTAGTTTCTAGCGCCTGCATGTCTTTCATAATGCTTAATGCGTTCTGGCGATCACCAAGACTTGAGGTTGCCCCCTCTCTTGCTTGATCCGCTGAAATTGGGCTGTCATGAGCCATTTGCTGAAAACTGTCAATAACATGTTGAGTCGATTCGGCAATCAATCGCGCTTGGTTATTTTGCTGTTGTACCGCATGTTGAGCTTGATCGCTCAGGCTCATTA
>NZ_JBEOOL010000450.1:0-284 GCF_040309225.1 Pseudoalteromonas sp. GW168-MNA-CIBAN-0100
ATACAAAACTTAAAACATAGCTAAAAAAGTTAGGGAGCATAGGCACAAGTGCTTCAATTCCCGCGCCTTCAGGTATTTTTAGCTCCAATACCATAATGGTAATAATAATTGCCAACACACCATCACTAAAAGCTTCTAATCGACCTTTTCCCATCTGTAACCCCATTCAACTTTAAGTAATTAGTTTGAGCCTTAATGGCTATTTAATATGATAAATAACAGTTTTTATAGTAATGAATACTAACGATAAAATGAGTACTGGTAAACTAATTGTTAATTTTGAG
>NZ_JBEOOL010000451.1:0-284 GCF_040309225.1 Pseudoalteromonas sp. GW168-MNA-CIBAN-0100
AATGTACAGAATATGATTTTCTTTAATAAACTGATTAACGCCTTCAACTATCGGAACGAGTTCTTGCGGTAAAAATTCTACTGAAACTTCCGGGTTTTTAGAGTTTAAACTTATTTTTCTTAGCTGCTGACTGAGTTCACTAATTGGTTTTAAACTCCTAGAAACAACAAGTTTGACAATTATTCTTATAATAAATACGGAAAATATAGATGTGAAAATAAAAATAATATCAACAAACCAGTGGATATAGTCTAACTCTTCTCTACTTAGCGCATAGGCAAGTT
>NZ_JBEOOL010000452.1:0-283 GCF_040309225.1 Pseudoalteromonas sp. GW168-MNA-CIBAN-0100
CCGATGAAGCCACTAAATGATAAAAATGCGGCAGCTCCCCCCAATTAATTTGCTTTTTAAACCAATTAATTTCTTTGAGAGTTGGATTGCTAGGCAATTGCGCTTTATTATGCGAATTAGGCATTAACGTATCCTGATAGCTAACGATGTTATAAGGATAAACCATTGCAGAGGTTGTTTTAAGAAAAAGTTAAATTTAACTGCGGTTAATCTCAATTGGCCCTGTTATAGGACTTATTATTAATGTGAATAGGTAGCGAAACGAGTATGCTAGAGCTAAATT
>NZ_JBEOOL010000453.1:0-283 GCF_040309225.1 Pseudoalteromonas sp. GW168-MNA-CIBAN-0100
TATTTGCTGCCAGTTTAAAGCATTTATCGGCGGCAACCGCGGGGCTAATTGCTTGCCTTCAGCCACTTTACGGCACATTATTAGCTATTATTATTTTGCATGAGCGCCCCTCTATCGCCACTTTTATTGGTGGTGCATTAATTGTTAGCGCTGCTTGTTTTGAAACTTGGTCTATTGCACGGAAATCACGCCAATGAAAGTATTTGCCCATCGCGGTGCCAGTGGGCACTTTCCAGAGAACACCCAAAGCGCCATTATGGCGGCCTTACAAATAGGCGTTGAC
>NZ_JBEOOL010000454.1:0-283 GCF_040309225.1 Pseudoalteromonas sp. GW168-MNA-CIBAN-0100
CACCTGAGACTCTGTGTTTATTGCTATCGAATATACCTAAAGCTTGATGTTTGTTGTTACTAGCATCACTATTTAAGCTCGTTACTCTAAGCTCTTTTCTAACGCTTTATTTAAAGGATTTATTATGAAACTCGAAGATATCCGTCGTGAATACCTGCAAGACGCGTTAAGCGAAGATAACTTGCTTGATGATCCGTTTAAGCAGTTTGAAACCTGGCTTGAGCACGCTGTAGCAAGTAATTTACCTGATCCAACCGCTATGGTAGTGGCGACAGTTGATGAT
>NZ_JBEOOL010000455.1:0-283 GCF_040309225.1 Pseudoalteromonas sp. GW168-MNA-CIBAN-0100
CATCGCAACGGCCTGTGCTAGGCCTATAATAAGCGCGGTTTTCCAATTTAGCTGATAAATCGTTTTAGTTTGCTTACCTTTTGCATCCGCATACCAAAGCAATAAACCAAATATAATGGTGGTAACCGCGATCACCCATGCGCTACGCAAATAAAGCTCTATCATATCTTTTAAAAGCAAACCTAAAATAGCGGCTGGAATTGTGCCTAAAATTATCCACCAGCCTAATTTACTGTCATCGGTGCTACCTTGCGCACCAAACGACTTAAACCATGCACTAAGT
>NZ_JBEOOL010000456.1:0-283 GCF_040309225.1 Pseudoalteromonas sp. GW168-MNA-CIBAN-0100
GCTAAACTCATTTAAGGCAGCATCAAATTGCCCTTGCTGATAAAGTGCAGCCCCTTTGAGAGCGCTTGAGCGAGCCTGGGCTGCTTGTTGATACTCTTTGTTGTTGTATGCCTCTAATGCCCGTTGATCCGTATTTTTAAACAGGGTTGGCAGCTCTGCGGCATGCGCATTTTGTTGAGGTAAAAAGCTAAGTAATAGTACTGCGCTAACTAATGCAGAACGTCTAAATAAATACAAAGCTAAAGGCAGTAAAATAAGCAAACCATAAATACCGGCGTCAATT
>NZ_JBEOOL010000457.1:0-283 GCF_040309225.1 Pseudoalteromonas sp. GW168-MNA-CIBAN-0100
CTGGCAGATGAGCTTGGCCAACCACAAATAGCCTATTCGGCATCTAAATACGCACTCACTGTGCATTGTCGTCGTTTAGCCGTTAAAACGGGGAGTACCGGCGTGCGGATTAACTTAGTTGCTCCCGGTGCAATTGAAACTCCACTGCACGAAGCCTCTAAGCAAGATCCACGTTTTGGCGAAGCCGTACGTAACTTTGTTGCGCCTATTGGTCGCAATGGTCAGCCAAGTGAAATTGCCGATGCGGTCAGTTTTTTACAATCAGCCCAAGCCTCTTTTGTGC
>NZ_JBEOOL010000458.1:0-283 GCF_040309225.1 Pseudoalteromonas sp. GW168-MNA-CIBAN-0100
TAATTTAAATAAAATCCAATTAGCCTAGCATGAGCCAATCGGGAGATTCGCCATGACGGTAATGAGCAAAAACTACGTAGAAAATAACCCACACTTTTCTCAAGCAGAAATAGGGGCGGCTAGAAAAGTGTTTTTAGCGCACAGCTATAATAAACAAGTGCACTTATTAACAATAATGGATGTTGAAGAAGCGGTTGCTATTTTACAGCACTGTTCAATTACTTATGTACAAGACTTAATAAGTCGTTTAGAAAAAGACGGTTACGACAAACTCGCTCGACAC
>NZ_JBEOOL010000459.1:0-283 GCF_040309225.1 Pseudoalteromonas sp. GW168-MNA-CIBAN-0100
GCGCTAAACTCTGTCCTTACTGCATCCCCCTATGAATGGCTACCCGATAGCAGTGCCTTGGTTGCAAATTTAGCCGTTAATTTAGGAAAAACCAGGTTACAAAATGATAGTCAAAGTACTGTGCCTGTTATTCAGCAAAGTAGCGGCGAAAAAGCCCCTGCACGTACTTATCAAAACTTATTAACCGGTCCGTTTGATGAGGCGCAGTTTAAGTTTTATGGCCAAGGGCAACTCGCCTATATAACGCTTGATGGACATGCGCAACCGATTGGCCGCCCTGCGT
>NZ_JBEOOL010000460.1:0-282 GCF_040309225.1 Pseudoalteromonas sp. GW168-MNA-CIBAN-0100
TTTATTGGGGTATTTACTGGGTTTTGGTTTCACACACCTCGGATACGCCCGCTCCCGTTTTATCGGCAATATGTGATGTTCAACTTGAGCTTGTAATTGCTCTATTGATTTAGGTATCCGTCCTGCATTTTCTATAAACATTGTATGAATAAGGTTAATAATACTAATAGCACACGTCGTAAAACTCAGGTGTTTTGCATATATTCCAGATTTTTTCTGCGCCATTTTCACCATCTGGTATCGGAGCAAGTTATAGCTCAACATTACGCCCCATAATTCTTG
>NZ_JBEOOL010000461.1:0-282 GCF_040309225.1 Pseudoalteromonas sp. GW168-MNA-CIBAN-0100
GCAACAGCCAACAATGGCAAAGCTACGGCTAAAAGCGATACGCACAAAGCAACTAATAAGACTGACAACACTAAGCAACGAGTAAGTAAAGTCGGGAGCTTAGCACTTATTATTTCGCTAATTGTTGCCTCTGGAGTTGGCTTTGAGTTTTATCAAAAGCTCAACGCGAGCAAGACGCAAAGCTTAGCTGTTAATCAATTAAATGAGCAAAATAAATTACTACAACAAGAGCTGCAAGCACTTAAGTTAGCTCAAGCTAATTTGCAACAGACACTATTAACG
>NZ_JBEOOL010000462.1:0-282 GCF_040309225.1 Pseudoalteromonas sp. GW168-MNA-CIBAN-0100
TATGACACTCAAAAGCACTGCGACAAAGAGTCGCAGTTGCAAGGAAACGGTTTGTGCGAACATTGATTTCATTAGTCGTAACTAAATACATCACCGCCGTGCACGTCTATCATTTCAAGCGCTTTACCACCACCACGGGCAACACATGTAAGCGGATCATCAGCAACCACAACTGGAATACCAGTCTCTTCCATTAATAAACGATCTAAATCTTTTAGTAATGCACCACCACCGGTTAACACCATACCGTGCGCTGAAATATCTGACGCTAGCTCTGGCGGT
>NZ_JBEOOL010000463.1:0-282 GCF_040309225.1 Pseudoalteromonas sp. GW168-MNA-CIBAN-0100
GAACTGCGTGCCGAATCCGTCGACGGCGTGAGCAATGTGCGTGATCTTGCCGTCGGTCACTGGTTTGCGCTCGCCGAGCATCCGCAACTCGATACGTTGCCGGCCGAACAGCGGCAGTTCGTCGTCACGTCGCTTCATCATTGCGTGCGCAATAACCTGCCGAAGGAACTGAACGAGCGCGCGCAATCGCTGTTCGCGGCAAGCCGCGTGCTGTTCAACGCGGTGCCGGCCGACCTGAGCGGCAAGCCGGGCGACGAAAGCGACAGGCGCTACGAGAATACG
>NZ_JBEOOL010000464.1:0-282 GCF_040309225.1 Pseudoalteromonas sp. GW168-MNA-CIBAN-0100
GTCTACTTGTACAACAATAATAGGCTTAATGCCGCTCATTTTATCTAAAGATGTTTTGTTTTATGGCCAAGCAAGCACTATTGCGTTTGGTCTTGCAATGGGAACAATTTTATCATTAGGGTTTGTTCCGGTTGTGTATACTTTTTTCTTTAAAATAAAGCCGGTTAAAGCAGATAAACAACAAACCCAGCGTGAGTTAGAGCAGGCTTAATACGAAGGGCTGATAATAGTTTTATCCCTATTTAGTGGTAATTTTAGCCACTAAATAGGCCTGTTTTATTC
>NZ_JBEOOL010000465.1:0-282 GCF_040309225.1 Pseudoalteromonas sp. GW168-MNA-CIBAN-0100
ATACAGTGCCACCAATAGTATCGGCGTCATCTGTGCTGTAACCTGTTTTAAAATGCTCGTTAAAGTCATCAACAGGGGTTAGCGCTTGTACTACGTAAACATGCTTAGCAAGTTGGCGAATATCTTGTTGCTCTTCTTCTTCGTCGTGCTCGTCTTCTATTTCGCCCACGATTATTTCAAGAATATCTTCAATAGTGACTAAGCCCGATACACCGCCGTATTCATCAATAACAATAGCCCTATGGTAGCGTTGCTGACGAAATTCGTTAAGCAGGGTATCGA
>NZ_JBEOOL010000466.1:0-281 GCF_040309225.1 Pseudoalteromonas sp. GW168-MNA-CIBAN-0100
AGTCAAGATCATAATTTTTAATATAAATTTTTAATTTTATTGCACAAAAATTCAAAATCGTGACTAGACTTTAAGAAGTTAAGCTATTTTTAAAGTGGGTTTTGGAGGTCTTTATGACGATTTTTGATCATTACCAAGCACGATACGAAGCTGGACAAGAAGAAGAGTACAGTATTGCTGAGTTTTTAGATATTTGTAAAACCGACAAATCTGCCTACGCAAGTGCCCCTGAGCGCCTACTAATGGCAATTGGCGAGCCAGACATGATCGACACAGCACCA
>NZ_JBEOOL010000467.1:0-281 GCF_040309225.1 Pseudoalteromonas sp. GW168-MNA-CIBAN-0100
CAGGAAGCCAACTTATTGATATACCAAAAAATAAGTTAGTTAAACTGGTCGACTTAGGTGAACAAGCTGATTTAGCCATTGTAGTAGGTGGCGATGGCAATATGCTTGGCGCAGCGCGTGTATTAGCACGCTTTAATATAGCCGTTATAGGTGTAAACCGAGGCAATCTTGGGTTTTTAACCGATTTAAACCCCGAAGGTTTCGAAGCCAGTTTAGAGCAGGTACTCAGCGGTGAGTATGTTGAAGAAAAGCGCTTCTTACTCGAAGTAGAAGTGTATCGT
>NZ_JBEOOL010000468.1:0-281 GCF_040309225.1 Pseudoalteromonas sp. GW168-MNA-CIBAN-0100
GGCACTGAGCGACCGCACAGCTCCGGTAGCTGCACATTGTTAGAGCCAGGCAAGTATATATGTATATGTTGCGATAACTTATTGTTTGACGCAGATGAAAAGTTTGATAGCGGTACGGGTTGGCCTTCGTTTACAAAACCCGCAACAATAGAAGCTATTGCCTATATTAGTGATAACACTCATGGGATGCAGCGTATTGAAGCAGTATGTAATGTGTGCGATGCGCACTTAGGTCATGTGTTTCCTGATGGCCCATTACCGACTGGCCTGCGATACTGCGT
>NZ_JBEOOL010000469.1:0-281 GCF_040309225.1 Pseudoalteromonas sp. GW168-MNA-CIBAN-0100
GTTATAGGCTTCACGTACAGGTAAAGGTGCTGCAAGGCCGCCATCTAAGTAAAAGTCGGCTACTGCTGGTTCTACTTGCTCTAAGGCAAGCTCGGCTTCGTTAGCTGCTAAAGTATTCATCCAAGGTGTTAGTTTTACACCTTGCTTATACAAAAATGGTAACGCACTTGATGCTTTTAATAGCTCACGCCATTGCTTGCTCTCGCCTGTAGGCGCTAAAAAGTACGGTTTGCGGTCTCGTGAGTTAGTTGCTGTAATAAGCAATTCACGATCCCCTAAGT
>NZ_JBEOOL010000470.1:0-281 GCF_040309225.1 Pseudoalteromonas sp. GW168-MNA-CIBAN-0100
CGTACATTCTTCGTCAATACTTACTTCCATTGCATTAACTTTATAATCATTCTCTCGCACTTTTTGCGCAAGCATAGCATCATTTTGGCTCACTGCATCTAACGCACTGTTAAGCTGTTGCTCAACCAGCCCGCCCATACTAAGCACAAGGTTGCTTAGGTTTTATAATTCTTGATTAAAACGGCCAGAAATATGCTTATTAATGTTATGTTCCATCGTTATTATCCTATCAATATTGTACACATAATATCGGCTGAATTAGCCGTAACGACCGGTTATAT
>NZ_JBEOOL010000471.1:0-280 GCF_040309225.1 Pseudoalteromonas sp. GW168-MNA-CIBAN-0100
GCGTATACCAGTATTGAGCTAGAAATGGTTGGTAAAAATGCAAAACTTAGCTACGACGATTTTTTAACCTTAAAAGCACGAGTAAAAGAAGCAGAAACACTCACCGCACTAATGTTTACTTGGCGTTTTTCAGGCGGAGCTGAGTATGGTAATAAAAGGCATTCATCGCGGGTTATGGGTACTGAGCAAGACTAACAAAACGCATACCGTACCTACCCCGATCTAGGCCGTTTTATTCGCGCTGAAGACGACGAAAAACGCCGCCGCGTAGCTTTTATTG
>NZ_JBEOOL010000472.1:0-280 GCF_040309225.1 Pseudoalteromonas sp. GW168-MNA-CIBAN-0100
CAACAAACTAGAAAATAAAATCCGCCACCTCACTGGAAAAGCCATCTTTGATTACAATATGATTGAGGAAAACGACAAAATTGTCTGCGGACTTAGTGGCGGCAAAGACTCTTTCGTGATGTTAGATACGCTATTACACCTAAAACGTGTTGCTCCAATCAAGTTCGACGTTATAGCTGTAAACCTTGATCAAAAGCAACCTGGTTTTCCTGAACATATACTACCTAATTACCTTGAACAAAAAGGTATTGATTACTACATCATTGATAAAGATACATAT
>NZ_JBEOOL010000473.1:0-280 GCF_040309225.1 Pseudoalteromonas sp. GW168-MNA-CIBAN-0100
TTTTAAAGCTCACTGCGCCAAAAGAAGGGCGTAAAAAGTGGTTACTCGCTGGACCTAAAAGTAGCGGGCAAATTGTTATTGATGCCGGTGCAATAACCGCGCTGCAAACTAAAGGTGCAAGCTTACTTGCTAAAGGCGTGACCAATGCGTTGGGGGCATTTGAGCGCGGCGATCTAATAAGTGTAATAAATAGCGACAAACAACTTATTGCTCGTGGGTTAACCCGCTTTAGCAGCAGCGAAGTTAATAAAATTAAAGGCGCGCACTCTAAGCAAATAGG
>NZ_JBEOOL010000474.1:0-280 GCF_040309225.1 Pseudoalteromonas sp. GW168-MNA-CIBAN-0100
CTAGTACCTGGTGCGGTAATTTCTGGTTTTAATAAACCATCCATTGAAGGACCACGAGATGAGAACGTAGCTACAGCGCCAGATGTAGTTTTAATGTCAATGCTAATATCAAATGTTGCCGGACCACCTGCTGCTAACTGTGCTTTTAAAGCCGCACCTGCAGCAAAATTAATGCCTACGTTTTTAATTGTTACAGCAGCATCAAAACCACCCATAGGAGCTGGTGTACCATCATCAGTATTGTTTGCAATCATCACAAACTCTGCACCATTTATTTGTG
>NZ_JBEOOL010000475.1:0-280 GCF_040309225.1 Pseudoalteromonas sp. GW168-MNA-CIBAN-0100
GTTAGGAGCCGCTTGACGGTAAGCTTCAAATTGCGCAATGTTGCCACTGGCTTCTTTAAGTGCCCATAGGTTTTTATGTTGTTGTAGGTTTTGAATGGTTGCCACTGGAATATCGACAGCGCTTCGCCCTGGTACGTTATAAAGCATACAAGTGTGTTTACTTATATTTAAAAGGCTTTCAAACCAATGGGTTTGCCCAATTACACCGGGCTTTGCATAAAGCGGCGAGCCAAGTAAAAAGCTATGAATAGGCAAGTGGTTACAGTATTCAACCCAGGCT
>NZ_JBEOOL010000476.1:0-280 GCF_040309225.1 Pseudoalteromonas sp. GW168-MNA-CIBAN-0100
TAATAGAAGTGCGTGCTTTGGGATGTTTAATCGAGGATTTACTCACAACCTGCCAAGAGCAAAACGCTGAAGTCATGCACTTAAAACATATTGCGCAGCAATGCATGAGCGAAAATATCGCACAGCGGCCAACACTTAGCGCATTAGCTGACTTTTTATAGTGGTTATGCGGCCATTAATATTATGGCCGCAAGCTAGAATGAACACTATTTTTGTTTTTTAAACGGGTAAATTTGTTGCTTTAGCATACCTACAGGCATGTAATCACCCACAACCCCAT
>NZ_JBEOOL010000477.1:0-280 GCF_040309225.1 Pseudoalteromonas sp. GW168-MNA-CIBAN-0100
CAGGGAGCCAGTGCAGTAACTGGGGAAGCCTGGCATCTAAACTTAATGAGAGTAAGTGGCCTAAATTCAAGGTGAAAGCCAAGATTTAGTGTCGGTGTGAGGTGGCAGATGAACCCGTAGTAGTGAGTAAGGCTAGGCCGATGAAAGCCAGTAATGGTGTGGAGGGGAAAACCAAGCCGACCATCAACATTATGTTTGATGGGGTCAACTTTAGCCAAAAGCTTTAATTGATTGCGAAGGGGGGAAGTATTCTTTAAGCGTATGAAAGACGGGAACTTTT
>NZ_JBEOOL010000478.1:0-280 GCF_040309225.1 Pseudoalteromonas sp. GW168-MNA-CIBAN-0100
GTACTTAGCTACCGCAATAGAGCGAGTAAAAAAGCGCGAGCAACTCGAAGCCGAAGTTAAAATTCGCACCCAAGCACTTACACAAAGTAACGCAGCGCTTAACCTTGAAGTCGAACAACGTAAACGAGCCCTACCACGCCAGCAAATTTTATTTAAAATATCGGAGCTGGCAACACAAGCTAAAAATATTGATGATGTATATTTACAACTGCATGAAATTATAAAGTCGATAACCTATGCTGATAACCTTTATATTGCACTTTATAACAAAGATTCTGGC
>NZ_JBEOOL010000479.1:0-280 GCF_040309225.1 Pseudoalteromonas sp. GW168-MNA-CIBAN-0100
TACGGAGACTGCTCGGCGTGACAATCAGTTACGTGAAGTCATTCCCCCAGCCGCTGCAAACACCGCTGGTAGTACTGAAAACAAAGCTCAAAGTGATGCAGAAAAAGCCAAACTACCTGGTAACAGCGATAGTTCAACTTATACTGCAAGCGGCAAAATTGCAGACAACAAAATTATTGAACAACGCGAAGGCAATGCTGATAGTGATCAAGATGATGCCGAGCAAGAAAAACAGCAAGCTGCCGAAGAAGTTAGTGAGCAAGAAGAGCTTCAACTTGAG
>NZ_JBEOOL010000480.1:0-280 GCF_040309225.1 Pseudoalteromonas sp. GW168-MNA-CIBAN-0100
GTGCAGGCATGTGTTTATGATATTGAAACCAAGGTACAGTTAGCCAAAGGTTTGGTGGCGGAGGCGCGGAAAAAAATTGCACAGGAACTGATGAAATATGATGACGTTGATGGGTATGAAATTTCTAAGGCTCTCTGGGACCTAGGTGATGCTGTGAATCTATTTAAGCATCCAAGCTTTGTAGAAGAGAATGAAATGCGAATCTGCCGACTAGAGTCATCGCATTCAAAGCTGATTAACTACCGTGTTCGTGGTGGGATAGTTGTCCCATATCTTGAGG
>NZ_JBEOOL010000481.1:0-280 GCF_040309225.1 Pseudoalteromonas sp. GW168-MNA-CIBAN-0100
GCCTAGCACAGCCAATCACCCGATGACCGTTGGCAACCAAACGCTCAGCCAACGCTTTACCGAAACCGGCGCTTGCCCCTGTAATCAATACGTTCATCTTCTATCCTTATCGTTGATACCATATGACTGTTATAACAACTATTATGAAGACTGCTTATCTTATCTATTTTGGCTTAATGATTATCATCTTAATGAAAACTAAGTTAATAGTTATCTGTTTGATAGTTGCTTACCAAAGATTTTGTCACCCGCATCACCGAGGCCTGGAATGATGTAACCG
>NZ_JBEOOL010000482.1:0-280 GCF_040309225.1 Pseudoalteromonas sp. GW168-MNA-CIBAN-0100
CTTAACTGGAGCGGTGCACCTAACACAACCAAATATTATGCGTTAATTATGGATCATAAAGCGCCAGAGGGAATGCATTGGTATTGGACCATGTACAACATTTCCGCCGATAAAACACAAATTAAAGCGGGCGAAACTCTCGGTGAAGTAGGCTCTAATAGCGTAAACGATTTAAACCAATACGCGCCACCTTGCTCTAAAGGCCCGGGTGAAAAAAGCTATACTTATACTGTGTACGCATTATCTGCACCGGTTACCTTTAATAGCGATACAAAAGTAG
>NZ_JBEOOL010000483.1:0-279 GCF_040309225.1 Pseudoalteromonas sp. GW168-MNA-CIBAN-0100
AGAGCGCGACCTTGCCAAGGTCGAGGTCACGAGTTCGAGCCTCGTGTACCGCTCCAATTTCTAACCAAAAGAAATTGTAGTGATAGTAAATTTAGTTATACGGTACTAGCTCAGTTGCTAGAATGTTGAACGCGACCTGTCGCGCACCAACGTAAATAACTAAATAACTAAATAACTAAATAACTAAATAACTACAGAAATAAAAATGCGGTACTAGCTCAGTTGGTAGAGCGCGACCTTGCCAAGGTCGAGGTCACGAGTTCGAGCCTCGTGTACCGC
>NZ_JBEOOL010000484.1:0-279 GCF_040309225.1 Pseudoalteromonas sp. GW168-MNA-CIBAN-0100
GTATGCTCCCTGGGTTCACAGCCACAGAAGGTAATGAATGTGTGTGCATCAGATTATCTGTATTATTTACTAACCTTACGCCCATTCTATTACTGTTAGGGCTGGCTTTAAATTTACCCGAAGTAAAGCTATGCAAAAGTGTTTTACCTAATAACTTTGCGTGTGGGCTAGGGTGCAAGCGGATAATTTTACGTTGCGGTGGAGCAATAGCCCCCATTTTTATAAAAGGGCCATTAAAAGGCTTAATTGGAATGCAGTCACCACTGCTGAGTGCTTTGC
>NZ_JBEOOL010000485.1:0-279 GCF_040309225.1 Pseudoalteromonas sp. GW168-MNA-CIBAN-0100
GCGTAAGCTTCATTGACCACCACGCTGACGACGGGATGCTGCTTGAGCCAGTTTTCCTCACGATCAGTCAGCTGCAGTTTTCTGTCAGTGAGCAGCAGGTCGCTGCCGGCGCTCCAGCGCTTGGCGATGTCGTCGCGCTGACTGCCCGGGATCGCTGCGAGCACCGTGTCGATGATGCCCAGCAGCTGCGGATTGCTGCGCCGCACGGCGAAGCTGAAGCCATGGGCTTCCTGCTTGCCGAAGTTGGCCATACGGACATTGTTGAGATAGCCCTTGTTG
>NZ_JBEOOL010000486.1:0-279 GCF_040309225.1 Pseudoalteromonas sp. GW168-MNA-CIBAN-0100
GTGAGCTAGTTAACCATATGGCCAGCCAAGTAGGTGGTAAAGGTGGCGGCCGTCCAGATATGGCACAAGCGGGTGGCTCTGAGCCAGAAAACCTAACTGCAGCATTAGACAGTGTAACAGCTTGGTTTACTGAGAAAACACAAGCTTAAGTGGCACTTATTGTTCAAAAGTTCGGTGGCACTTCAGTTGGTTCAATAGAGCGAATTGAAGCGGTTGCCGATCTTGTTGTTAAAACTAAACAACAAGGCCATCAAGTGGTTGTAGTGCTCTCGGCTATGT
>NZ_JBEOOL010000487.1:0-279 GCF_040309225.1 Pseudoalteromonas sp. GW168-MNA-CIBAN-0100
GGGTTGATGGCCGTATTTTACTCGCGCAAGTACCTGGTGGCATGTTAACTAACATGGAAAACCAGCTTAAAGAGCAAGGCGCAGCAGATAAGCTTAATGAAGTTTTACTTGAGATCCCACGTGTACGAGAAGATTTAGGCTTTTTACCGCTTGTTACACCAACGTCGCAAATTGTAGGCACTCAAGCGGTACTTAATGTACTAACGGGTGAGCGCTATAAAACAATTACTAAAGAAACAGCTGGCGTATTAAAAGGTGAATATGGCCTAACACCAGCAC
>NZ_JBEOOL010000488.1:0-279 GCF_040309225.1 Pseudoalteromonas sp. GW168-MNA-CIBAN-0100
TTGGAATGTGTAGCGAAGTGAATCATGACCCACTGTTTTGATTGCATTTAAATGCCTTTTTATATTTCTATTCATACCATGAGCTATTATCAATATCCATATGGTTTTCAGGTATGTGAACATCATCCAAATTAGTTAATGAGACATGTGCAGTGAAATTGTAAGGAAAATCAGTTTCAATTGAAGCTCCATCACCATTTCTCATATCAGATCTAGAACCCCATTCTAAAATACAATAAGCAGTTCCTCTTCCAACAATTTCAATTGATTGGCTAGTTA
>NZ_JBEOOL010000489.1:0-279 GCF_040309225.1 Pseudoalteromonas sp. GW168-MNA-CIBAN-0100
GCAGATATTTCAACCACCAGCGAGGGTGATGAATATTTAGATGCTAAATGGATTGCTGATTTAGAAGTCGCTTATCGTCCTAACGAAGCGTGGAAGTTTGCAGTAGGTGCGAATAACCTATTTGATCAGTACCCTCAAGCAACGGTAGATAATATTGGCTACTCTAACTTTGGCCAAATATTTCCGTACACGCCTTACACACCCTACAGTTTAGATGGGCGCTTTTTATACGGTAACATTACTTACAATTTTTAAGTAAAACGCCCATTAACAATCGAG
>NZ_JBEOOL010000490.1:0-279 GCF_040309225.1 Pseudoalteromonas sp. GW168-MNA-CIBAN-0100
CTTGCCGGCTGCGGTCAAAGCGGCGCGCTCTATCTGCCCACCGTGCCTCCGATGCCCAAGCCGATCCAGCCGCAGAATACGCCGCCGTCGGACGTGAAACCGACCGACGAAAACGCGTCGTCCGACGAGTCGCCCGACACGTCCGGCTCGCCGCTCACGCTGTCGCCCGAACTGTCGAGCACATCGACCATGCCCGCCCCGGCATCGGGCCCGGCCGCGACGAAGTAACGACGCACTGCCGCCCGCGCGGCGCACGAAACGAGGCGATGACTTCCCGGT
>NZ_JBEOOL010000491.1:0-278 GCF_040309225.1 Pseudoalteromonas sp. GW168-MNA-CIBAN-0100
TGGATAGAAAAGCGAGGCGATGATGAAATTACAACCAATAGCAGTTATTTTTAAATTAACACTTTTTTGCACCGTAACAATAAGCGCAAGTATTGTAACCCCCAGTGCACTTAGTTTATTACCAGGTGTGAGTGCTTTTACAGCGCAAGCCGCAGAGCAAAAAACCAAACGAGTATCGGCCCTGCGTGAAAAAGTATATAGCCAGTTAGCGCGAGCCCAAAAGCTTGCCGACGATGGCGATGTTAAAGCAGGCCTTGAAGCGCTTGATTCTATACAAG
>NZ_JBEOOL010000492.1:0-278 GCF_040309225.1 Pseudoalteromonas sp. GW168-MNA-CIBAN-0100
GTTTGCTCTCTATTAAGCGCGAGATCATGCCTTGCTCAATAATGGCGTAACTACGTGGGCCAAGGCCTGTGCCCAAAAATATATCAGTAATATCGCGTTTGCGGCATTTACTGCCATTTAAAAAATACAACGACTGACCATCGCGAGTAACTAAACGCTTTATTGCAATTTGATTACGATCGGCAAAGGTATTAGGAAAGTCGCCTTTGTCGTTATCAAAAGTAAGCTCTACCGAGGCCTGCGAAATAGCTTTACGATTAGTTGAGCCATTAAAAATG
>NZ_JBEOOL010000493.1:0-278 GCF_040309225.1 Pseudoalteromonas sp. GW168-MNA-CIBAN-0100
TTGTAATGCCTAACCCAATCTACAAGCAGTTTTTAATGAGCACACATCCAGAGCTTATTGATGTTAACTTTTGGAAGCAAGCACAGCAAAATATTAAAAATGGTCAGGTTAGTCATATTTATCCATACCCGACAGCACAACGTTTTATCCATCACTGGTAAAGCGTTAAGGACACACAATGAATATAAGTAAAATAGATTTAAATTTACTGGTTTATCTCGATACTTTATTGCGCGAATGTAATGTTACCCGCGCAGCAAACCGGTTAAGTATTACTC
>NZ_JBEOOL010000494.1:0-278 GCF_040309225.1 Pseudoalteromonas sp. GW168-MNA-CIBAN-0100
GGCAAGTGGCGTGGCCGCAAAAAAGTCGTGCATTTTTTCAAGCTCGGCTTGCTTATCTATTTTAACTACTAGCTCATCGGCATGCATTAAATCGCTAATGCTAACGCGTACACTACTACCCACAGCTAAATTTACTAACTTGCCTTGCTGGCTATAAATATCCATGCGCTCGTTGGCAAAATGTAACTGGGCGCTGGCGTTAGTAACTGCAGGCCAGTCGGGATCAAACTGATAAGTGGCGTTATCTATTTGTGCTAACACATCAAACTGCCCAGAGC
>NZ_JBEOOL010000495.1:0-278 GCF_040309225.1 Pseudoalteromonas sp. GW168-MNA-CIBAN-0100
CCCCTCAACAATAAAAAAATCGCTAAGTGAACTCATATCTTCTATCAGCGGTACCGATAAAGTGTCGCAGTGCTTACTTGATCACCGTTTTAAACTAATCATTGAAGACGGTGCAACCATGTTTGGTTTTACTGAACTGTATGATGCGTTAGATGACGGTATTATTCAATTTAGTGAGTTAGGTCTTTTTAACGATAATACGATTGTGAATTGGGATGATACAGATCAGATAGATAATCGATTATCGCAAAATCATCAGTTGTACGGCAATATTAGTG
>NZ_JBEOOL010000496.1:0-278 GCF_040309225.1 Pseudoalteromonas sp. GW168-MNA-CIBAN-0100
TAATTTAGTGACTTAATTTAAGCCTAACTTTTTAAGCTCAACTTCAGCCAATTTGGCTGAAAGCGGTACATAACCGTCTTTTTCTACAATTTTCTGCCCATCTTTCGACAATACCATTTTTAAAAATTCAGCTTCAATTGGTGCTAATGGTTTATTCGGGTGCTTGTTCACGTAAAGGTATAAAAAGCGCGACAGCGGATACTTACCTTGTGCTACATTTTCAAGCGTTGCATCAACAAAGTGGCTGCCTTTTTTGGCCAGTGGAACTGTGCGTACAC
>NZ_JBEOOL010000497.1:0-278 GCF_040309225.1 Pseudoalteromonas sp. GW168-MNA-CIBAN-0100
GCTTAGAACCATTTAAAGAAGAGCTGCCAAAAAACCGCCGTGACGCAAAAGAGCGTTACTTAGAAGTTGTTTATGTTGGTAGCGCCGATGTGTTTGGCGAAGAAAAACGATTGTTATTTATTCAAGCCCTTGATGGGCGGGAATACAAGGTTGATTACAGTAAAATAGGTACTAAGTTATTTGTACGTATTCATCAAGATAGTTATTTATAGTACTTAGTGGCACTTTTATTGCTTTAAATAATTATTAATTATTTTTTGATATAAAAAGGTGCTTAG
>NZ_JBEOOL010000498.1:0-278 GCF_040309225.1 Pseudoalteromonas sp. GW168-MNA-CIBAN-0100
CAAACGGCACGTCGATAACCTTTACGAATATGAGCAACTGATTGGTAGGGATAAGGATTTGCAGCTAGCTTTTCAAACAGAGTAAAAAAAGCATAAAAATAAGTATCTGCTTGCTGCTGTGAATACTCCTTACAGCCATACTGATAAATACGACGTAAGTCTTCTTTAGCATCATTTGAGAGTTTAAACTTTCGCATTACTTAACATTTAGTTTAAATTCAGTCAGGATTTCATCAGCAGATTGATTAGTAAAGCCACTTTTTTCAGATTTAAGCAGT
>NZ_JBEOOL010000499.1:0-278 GCF_040309225.1 Pseudoalteromonas sp. GW168-MNA-CIBAN-0100
ACGCGGATCAGCACTGTAAACACCATCTACATCAGTCCAAATTTGGCAAACATCGGCTTCTAAACAAGCTGCCGCAATTGCCGCAGAATAATCTGAGCCATTTCGGCCCAAAGTGGTTAGTTCGCCTTGCTCATTACTGGCAGTAAAACCGGGCATAATATAAATAGTTGCTGGTTGTTCTTTTAATACGGCTTGAAAGCGCACTTTACTGGCAACTAAGTCTGCCTCTGCATCTATGTAACCACCGGTTGATACTATGCAATTGGTCGCTTCAAGGT
>NZ_JBEOOL010000500.1:0-278 GCF_040309225.1 Pseudoalteromonas sp. GW168-MNA-CIBAN-0100
GTAATAGAGCATCTGATAATGCGCATTTATGCCACTTATTTATTGATGCAAACTTACAAGGTATGCCAAGTACAGCCTGTACATTAACCATTAGCCCATTAATAAAAGAGTTAATGCTTAGTTTGGCAAGTAATCAGCAAAACTATAGCTTAACGGGTAAAACCGCACGGCTTGCACAGGTATTATTTGATCAGCTGGTGGATATGCCAATTCAACCTTTAGACTTTGTACTATCAAAAAACAGTGTTATTAAAAACATGAGCAATCAACTTATTAGC
>NZ_JBEOOL010000501.1:0-278 GCF_040309225.1 Pseudoalteromonas sp. GW168-MNA-CIBAN-0100
TTCATAAACTTGCGACCTAGTAATAAAGGATAATCTAGGTGGCTTCGATCCGTTAGGTTTAAATCTGTTTCGGCGGCATATTTACCTATTTTTAAATGGGCATGGATTACTGGACGACGATCATCAGCCGTATCTGCATCTTGTTTAATACGAACAAAGCGTTCAACTTTAGATTCAAAGGTGTTTGCAGGTTGTTCAGTGTTATTAGTTATCACATCATAGCGAACCCACTGTACGCCTTCTCGTTCAAATAATACGATATTGCGTGCGTCTAGAGA
>NZ_JBEOOL010000502.1:0-278 GCF_040309225.1 Pseudoalteromonas sp. GW168-MNA-CIBAN-0100
TATTAATGCAACGGCACCAAACCCTGTAAGTAGTAAAGTATTTAGCAAAAGTTTAGGTAAGGCGTTATCTCGACCAGCTCTAATTCCTATGCCAGCGCTTGTGTTAAAGCTGTTAATGGGCGAAATGGCTGATCTGCTCATTACCGGACAATATGTTTTCCCCCAAAAAGCATTAGAGCATAACTACCGATTTCATTTTTCTGATATTGATTCGGCATTAGAGAGTTTAGTATAAGCACAGTCATTCAGCATTTATAAATACTTATTTAGTTATAAAT
>NZ_JBEOOL010000503.1:0-278 GCF_040309225.1 Pseudoalteromonas sp. GW168-MNA-CIBAN-0100
GTGCTGCGTAACCTGTTTTTACCTAAAAAGCAGGCTGTTATTTTTGCACTAAAAGGCGTAATTGCTATGGCAATGGCGCTTACAGTTGCTTTGTTTCTTAATTTAGATCGCCCTTACTGGGCTTTAGTTTCAGCGGTGTTTTTACAAATACGCCCAGAGAGTGGCTTAGTGGCCGAAAAAGCTCTGTGCCAAATAGTAGGCACTGTTATAGGCGGCTTGTTTGGCATATTACTATTAACGCAGCTCATATCTTACCCTTACTTAGCACTGGGCATACT
>NZ_JBEOOL010000504.1:0-278 GCF_040309225.1 Pseudoalteromonas sp. GW168-MNA-CIBAN-0100
GCGTAGTACAGCGCACTGATAAACACTAAAACACATAAAGCAATTTGGGTATATTCTAAACCCTGGTAGTCGAACAAGGGACTAATTAGCGGAGCACTTTTTACAAATAAAAATGATAGCCCCACACCTAAAACAAGCATCCCCAGTACCTTCACTAAACTTTGCTTGGCAATCACTTGGAGTAAAATAAGTAAAATGGCCACCGGCAATAACTGATTGAGGCTCATCACAAGGCTAGTTATTAGCATCAGAACCCTCCTTTTCGGTCGCTATTACAG
>NZ_JBEOOL010000505.1:0-278 GCF_040309225.1 Pseudoalteromonas sp. GW168-MNA-CIBAN-0100
CCAGTAATATTGAGCAAAAACACCTTGGCAAACCACTCGATAGTTTGTTGGCTAAGCTGCAATCGTCATTAATAGATGAAATACGCGATGGTGAAGCAAGTTTAGAACTCAGCCAAGATTGGCTGATCATTGAGCTTAGTTCTGGCATGCTATTTTCAAGTGGCAGTAGTGTAGCGCAAGTTCGAGCTAAGCAAGTTGTTAAAATAATTAAAGATATAATTGCTCCGGTAGATAACTATATTAGAGTACGCGGCTATACTGACAACCAAACCATAGGT
>NZ_JBEOOL010000506.1:0-278 GCF_040309225.1 Pseudoalteromonas sp. GW168-MNA-CIBAN-0100
GTAACGTCATTAATCTACCTCTTTTATAATTGAATTTTACTAACATCAAAATGAATGTATGTGTAGCCAGTTAAGTTGGCTGTTTTGGCCGCCTCTCTAGCACCTATTTTTGTTAGGAATAAAGGAATATTAGACTTAAGCAAAGTAGAAACAATAGCATCATGGTCAAGAACAATATTTGTAAAACCACCAATAGTCATGGATATTCCATTTGTGCTTTCAAGCTCGTTTGCATGAGCAAACTTTATATCACTAACAACCTCATAATGCTCCCTTTG
>NZ_JBEOOL010000507.1:0-277 GCF_040309225.1 Pseudoalteromonas sp. GW168-MNA-CIBAN-0100
GTTCAGTAACAATCTAAGCGGCTAATAAATTGTTGCTTACAGGTTTTTTCATTTATATTAATGGGTAATAGATTATAAAAATAAGAAACACAATGGGACACGAAACGACAAAAGTATTGGTTGTAGATGATGACATGCGTTTACGCAGCTTACTGGAGCGCTATTTAGTAGAGCAAGGCTTTATTGTAAGAACAGCGGGTAATTCAGAGCAAATGGATCGGCTTATCGAACGTGAAAACTTTCATTTAATGGTGCTCGATTTAATGCTGCCGGGTGA
>NZ_JBEOOL010000508.1:0-277 GCF_040309225.1 Pseudoalteromonas sp. GW168-MNA-CIBAN-0100
GTTCGAATCATGCCGCCAATGCTCGCGGGAGCCGAGGTCATAAAAGCCTTTTCGGTGGTGCTAGCAGCCCCTGTATTTCGAGCAAATTTAAAAATAATGCCGTTACTAGAACCTGTACCAAGAAGTAAATTTTCTACCTGAGTTGATAACCCGGTAAGAGTCACGTTAGTGATTGTTGGGTTCAGACAACCGTCTTGTGTCACTGTGTCACATCGGTACATAGCGACGTTACCCCCATGAATTAGATGCTCAATAGTCACTTTATTACCATTCAGTC
>NZ_JBEOOL010000509.1:0-277 GCF_040309225.1 Pseudoalteromonas sp. GW168-MNA-CIBAN-0100
GTGTTACTGGCAGTGACATCGCGCTAAAAACATTAATATCGCAATTGCCAATTGGCGGAAAAGAAAAACAGTTAGTGGTATTTGACAGCCAAGGGCAGTTATTAGCGCACCCCAATTTAACCCAATCAAGTTATGCACAATATGGTAAAGCAGGTAAAAAACTACTCCCTGAGGACTTTATTGATCCCACATTACAAGTAATTGTAGATGATGCGATTAAAATGCAACGGTCTGAATATGCCGACTCATTCAAATTAAATAATGAAGCGTATATTAT
>NZ_JBEOOL010000510.1:0-277 GCF_040309225.1 Pseudoalteromonas sp. GW168-MNA-CIBAN-0100
GGTATTGGCGCGCAGCGCTAAGGTTTTATCTGAAGCAGAGATACTTAGGCTTGAGGCAATAAATTGACCTTCTTTAACTATTTTTTTGTATTTATTGCTGCAGGTTTTAATGCTGCCGACAAAGCTTTGGGTGCCTACATTGGCAATAAAGTTTAAGGTATTGCTTTTATTCTGCCATTCAATATCGGCTACGTGGCCGCTAATGTTGGGTAACCACTCATCTACTTTACCGCTTTTTGTATCGGCTAAAAATAAGCGACCAGTAGCAGGATCGTGT
>NZ_JBEOOL010000511.1:0-277 GCF_040309225.1 Pseudoalteromonas sp. GW168-MNA-CIBAN-0100
GTAACATCATCATAAAAAATAAAAGTGTCTACAGCATTAACAAGTTGATAATAGCCTAAATAAGGAAATAGGTAAGGTTGCATTACAGCAAAATTCATAATGTGTCCTTTATTATTGACGTTACTGTAGTTACATCGTCTTCATTCATAAAATTATGTAAAGGAAAACACAGTACACCACCTGCAATCTTTCGACTAAAATTACAACCAAAGCTATATTGCTCGCTGTAAGCAGCATCAAGTGAGGGAGTAAAATAACGACGACTTTGAATATCTTG
>NZ_JBEOOL010000512.1:0-277 GCF_040309225.1 Pseudoalteromonas sp. GW168-MNA-CIBAN-0100
GTGTATGGATTAACTTTGCCACTTATTACTAAATCAGACGGTACTAAGTTTGGTAAAACGGAAGGCGGCGCAATTTGGCTTGATCCGAAAAAAACCTCACCGTATCGCTTTTACCAATTTTGGTTAAATTGTGACGATGCCGATGTATACAACTTTTTGCGTTTTTACACCTTTTTATCGGTAAAAGAAATTGAAGCCATTGAAGCGAATGACATTACCAGCCAACAAAAGCCTCAAGCGCAAGGTATTTTAGCCGAGCAATTAACCCGCTTTGTAC
>NZ_JBEOOL010000513.1:0-277 GCF_040309225.1 Pseudoalteromonas sp. GW168-MNA-CIBAN-0100
GTATTGAGCAAATAATTTCTTTTGTAGGTTTTTTGAGAGTGTTTTGCGGCGCTTTTTTAATCCGTTAATTTCACCCAGCATAGCTGCTTGGGTTTGCTCAAGCGCTGTAATTTGCGTTTGCCAGTCTTGCTTTAATGCCTGCAGTTGTTTTTTCTCAACAATACTTTGCCCAGCTAAGGTTGTTTTAAGTTGTTCAAAGTCATCGGCATTGAGTTGCTCTTGGCCAGTTTGGCGTTGCTCTTTTCGCTGTTTGCGGGTCACTTGCATGGCTTGTTGT
>NZ_JBEOOL010000514.1:0-277 GCF_040309225.1 Pseudoalteromonas sp. GW168-MNA-CIBAN-0100
TCACTGTCACGGTCCAGACGCCCCGCGGGGTAGATGCCGGGGATGTCGATGAAGTCCTTGAGGGTCGCCCGCCCTTCTGCGTCGCTGAACTGCGTCAGCACATCGAACGGTTTATTGAACAGGATCAACTTCGGCTCAGCCGGTGGCGCCTTGGCAACACGGCGCGGGGCTGACGAGGTTTGCGGGCTTGTCACGCCAGGGCGGCGGGAAATGGGACGGGCAGGACGGGACATGGCAAGGGAACATCTAACGGTCAGGACCGACAATGCTAGTGGCC
>NZ_JBEOOL010000515.1:0-276 GCF_040309225.1 Pseudoalteromonas sp. GW168-MNA-CIBAN-0100
CAATGGATAATGGCTTAATTCGCACTGCGCCTATTACCGAAGTAGTAACTCCACCAACTATGCTGCGCTGGAACCCTATCGATATTCCGCAGCAACCAACTGATTTTATTGATGGCTTAATTACTATGGCCGCTAATGGTAGTGCAAATGGCCAAACCGGTATTGCTATTCATGTTTATGTTGCTAATAAATCGATGGACGGACGTTATTTTTATAATGCCGATGGCGAAATGTTGTTTGTACCGCAGCAAGGTGAATTATTGCTCAAAACTGAGT
>NZ_JBEOOL010000516.1:0-276 GCF_040309225.1 Pseudoalteromonas sp. GW168-MNA-CIBAN-0100
TGACAACTACTTTTAACCTATTTATGGGCGCTTGCCACAGTTTCTACAAAACATGTGTTCGCTGCGCTCGTTAAGCTGAACTTTTATGGCTTTATTGGCCTCTAGTTTACTCAGCCCTAGTTTGTAACGCAGATCTTCAAGGTGACTGAGGTGCTCCTCGCTGAGAGTGCCGTTAGTGATCTGTTCATGTACTGCATTTTCGAATACTTGACGGCGTTTGCGTACTTGCTCTGAAAAGCTCGATGCAAGTAAACCGGTAGGCACTGCAACCATTCC
>NZ_JBEOOL010000517.1:0-276 GCF_040309225.1 Pseudoalteromonas sp. GW168-MNA-CIBAN-0100
GTCTAGTGCTGTGGAATATTTGGATGTCGATTGATGTATATAAAATAACAAAGTTAAAAACTTGGTTATGCTAAATTTCATTTATAAAAATTAAAAAGGATTAAGCTAAATGGTAGAGTTAAGCATCATTATTCCTACTTATGGAAGAGTCACAAAAATAAGAAATGCAATACAAAGTGCACTTATAAACTCACTTTGTGAGGTAATAGTTGTTGATGATAATGGTAAAGGGTCAGAGCATCAGCTAAATACAGAGTCTATTTTAGAGGATTTAAT
>NZ_JBEOOL010000518.1:0-276 GCF_040309225.1 Pseudoalteromonas sp. GW168-MNA-CIBAN-0100
CAATTTAAGCAATGGTTATTACTGCTACTTGGGCCAAGCATAATGCTATTGACCTGTTTACTCGATCCTCCTACGGGCATGTCCAGTGCAGCGTTTAAAACTGCTGGGTTAGCATTTTGGATGGCGTCGTGGTGGGTAAGCGAAGTAGTGCCTATTCCGGCGACTGCTTTATTGCCACTTCTTATATCGCCACTGGCTGGTATAGCAGGTATGAAAAGTGTAGCCGCGCCTTATGCTCATCCATTAATATTTTTATTTTTAGGTGGGTTTTTAATT
>NZ_JBEOOL010000519.1:0-276 GCF_040309225.1 Pseudoalteromonas sp. GW168-MNA-CIBAN-0100
CATTATGACAGCCCAGTTTTCCAAGTTGCTCAATAATAAGATCTAAAGTGTTTTTATTAGTACAAATAACCGCGAGATCAGGTACTTTTGGCAAAGCATCAATACTAGGGTATGCCAGTACACCATGCACCGCAGTGTGGTTTGGCGTTACTGGCATAATTGGCCCTTTAAAACCACTTTGCAATAAGTTACGCATAACTACGTAGCCAGCACGGGTTGGCGTGTTAGATGCCCCAATAACGGCTACTGAGCTTGGGTTAAAAAACTGACTGATAC
>NZ_JBEOOL010000520.1:0-276 GCF_040309225.1 Pseudoalteromonas sp. GW168-MNA-CIBAN-0100
TGCCAGGCTATTACTTGCTCCGCAGGGGGATACATAGGATCGCTTTTAGGCCGAGGCTTTGGGCTTGGCTGGCTGTTTTTATCGCTCGTTACTTTAGTTTGCGTTTGCGCCACTGGGCTATCAACCACTTGCTGTTGGGGGTTATTAGTTTTGCACCCCGATAAAATGATGGCACTGCCACACACACATAAAATAGCCATTAAACGCGAGGTCATGCTAGTTAACTCCTTGATTTGTTATTATGGGAAGCGTAATTAAAAATCGACAACCTTGGGG
>NZ_JBEOOL010000521.1:0-276 GCF_040309225.1 Pseudoalteromonas sp. GW168-MNA-CIBAN-0100
ATATGATCCACCCTCATTCTCAGCAATTACTTTTTGAGGTAACATTTTACCACTTCGATAATCTTTCATGATAACAAAGCGAAAGTGACAACGAGGAGCTACTGAACTATCACTAAATTTATATTCAAAATCTACTAAGCGAACTACATCAGGGTAATTACTAAATACATAAAATCGGTCAGCTGAATTAGCACTAAGAGTTTCTAATGGCTCTGGTGAATAACGTGGATGTTTGAACGTCTTTACTCGTAAATGTGACATCATAATCTTTAGAGT
>NZ_JBEOOL010000522.1:0-276 GCF_040309225.1 Pseudoalteromonas sp. GW168-MNA-CIBAN-0100
TCCCTAAAGACTAAAACAGTAGACAACTCTCGCTCTAATTTACTAAGGCGATGGCTCACTGTTGCTGGCGATAAACCTTGCTCGCGCGCAGCGGCAAGTACACCTTTATTCTCTACTACGGCTATAAAAGTTTCTAAATCACTTATGTTATACATAAAAAGCTACTTTGGGTTTTCAATGTTTAATATTTTCGAATGAAGCTTCACTTTTGCAATCTATATTTAAATAACTAAAACTATATAATCTAACGTAACTTAATTATTGAGGTTATATATG
>NZ_JBEOOL010000523.1:0-276 GCF_040309225.1 Pseudoalteromonas sp. GW168-MNA-CIBAN-0100
CCCGTGACCAAACCATCGCGGATAAAGATTTCTCGTGACTCAACCAGATTGACTTGCTCGTAATTGGTCAGCTGCTTACTGATAATAATCAAACCAAATAAGCTGATCTGCGCGTAAGCTTTGACACGCCCCGTCTTTTTCGACCAATGCGGCTCAAAGTAGTGATATTTTAATAAATCACCTGCCGCTGAGATAATCCATTCTGGTTCAATTTTGGCAACGGTACGCATAAAGACTTGCGACGTTTCTACGACTTCAAACGCCATGACCCAAGGT
>NZ_JBEOOL010000524.1:0-276 GCF_040309225.1 Pseudoalteromonas sp. GW168-MNA-CIBAN-0100
TAGCTGCACTTAAGTATATTTATCCTTCTTTTAAACTTATACGCACCCGCGATATGAAGCTTATAAGCAAAGCCGATGTTGTGATTGATGTAGGTGGCGAGCATAACCCAGAGACAGGACGTTTTGATCACCACCAACGTGGCGGTGCCGGTGCGCGTGAAAATGGTATTCCTTTTTCTTCATTTGGTTTAATTTGGCAAAAATATGGTCTTGAAATATGCCAAGGCAGCCAAGAAATAGCCAATGCAATTGACTCTGGTTTAGTATCTACTATTG
>NZ_JBEOOL010000525.1:0-276 GCF_040309225.1 Pseudoalteromonas sp. GW168-MNA-CIBAN-0100
GGTCGGCACGGAGCAAGTTTGATTCCATCATCGAACTACAGGACGCAGCGGCATGAGTGAACTCACTCCCATGTACGTTGCGCATGGGGTACCAGCTCTTGCCGCTCAGGACACAATTCCACTAGGAATTTATACGAACGGCACGCCGCCCCATAACTGACCAAAGCCACATCGTTTAACCTAGTCAGATCCATATTTTAGGGACGAGCCATCCTATAAGCCGGGTTCTGTAGCCCTACCGGGCCGGTGATCATCCATCTGTGAACACCATTGCTG
>NZ_JBEOOL010000526.1:0-276 GCF_040309225.1 Pseudoalteromonas sp. GW168-MNA-CIBAN-0100
ATTTAGAGATAATAAATGTTTAATATAGATAAATTGATATAAAACACCATCAAGTTCTGGTTTATAATATATAACTCCCACAATATCAATAAGTAAAAATTTAAATAAGACACTCAAAAAAAAAAAATATAAAAATATTAATAAAACTTTAAAAAAAAATAAAAACACATTTAATTCATAAAGATTAAATTGATAAACCCGATAAAAATCCTATAATCACTCATACTCTAGATCAAAATCCTTTTATTAATAATAAACAAAGAATAGCAGCAAGTA
>NZ_JBEOOL010000527.1:0-275 GCF_040309225.1 Pseudoalteromonas sp. GW168-MNA-CIBAN-0100
GTGTGGCACTTAAAAGTGATGGTTGGCTAAAGCTTGGCGTAAATTTGCAAGGTTATAATAAGCAAGCAGAGCAGCAAGTTAACTTTAATTATAATCATGAAGAAAATATATTTACTTTATTACGTGCATTGCGCTTAAGTGATGAAATTACACAAAAAGTTGAGCAACAATACTCACAAAAAGGAAACTAATGATGAAACAGTCGTTAAGCATAAAAGTACTTATTGTATTTGCAGCAATAAGTGCCCTTGGTGCGTGTACGCACCGAGTAGAGG
>NZ_JBEOOL010000528.1:0-275 GCF_040309225.1 Pseudoalteromonas sp. GW168-MNA-CIBAN-0100
CATGTAAGGTATTGATATACATTTCTCTATTGATAAATACCTAGCGTATTATTGCAAACAAAAACGCATTTATTAATCAATCTTATTTACAAATAAATCTAAGGCATAATACTGTGGTTTGAGGTAGCCTATTTAGCATTTTAAAAGGTGCATTTATAAGTAATTAAAAATTTAGCGATTAAATACATGGCGTATTTAAATACATAAGTTAAATATATCAATAAAAGGAGTTTAGTATGAAAAGTTATAAAGCGTTCCCGCTTGAAGTTAAAAAT
>NZ_JBEOOL010000529.1:0-275 GCF_040309225.1 Pseudoalteromonas sp. GW168-MNA-CIBAN-0100
GTGTTTGCACGCGGCGATGATTCAGCCAGCATTTCGCTAGAAACACTTAACATAGCATCTGTAATACGCGTTGCTTTTGCAGCTATAACCCCTAAACCAATTCCCGGGAAAATATAACTGTTGTTACACTGCGGAATTGGGAAAAGCTCACCATTATATTCAACTGGGGCAAATGGGCTACCTGTAGCAACAAGTGCTTTACCTTCGGTCCAGTTAATAATATCTATTGGGTGTGCTTCTACCTGTTTTGATGGGTTACTTAATGGGAAAATAAT
>NZ_JBEOOL010000530.1:0-275 GCF_040309225.1 Pseudoalteromonas sp. GW168-MNA-CIBAN-0100
GTACTTGATATGGAAAACGTACCAAGAGCTTTAGCAAATTTTGAAACGGATGGTTTTATCAAGTTGGTAGCTGAAGAATCCACGGGAAAACTGATAGGCGCACAAATTTTAGCCCATGAAGGCGGAGAACTGATTCAAAGTGCGGCTCTTGCTATTCATAATAAAATGACAGTCGAAGAATTGGCAGGTCAACTATTTCCGTATTTGACGATGGTTGAAGGATTGAAGTTATGCGCTCAAACCTTTAGCAAAGACGTTAAAGAGCTATCTTGCTG
>NZ_JBEOOL010000531.1:0-275 GCF_040309225.1 Pseudoalteromonas sp. GW168-MNA-CIBAN-0100
GTCCAAGAAAAAATGACTACGATAAAATCTAACCGGTATGAAAATAATTCTGGGAAAATTATTCGTAGAAATTCCAGCCCATTTGCTGGAATTTCTGCATTAATTGGAAGTGAGACTATAGAACAACCTGCAAAAGACTTGATACCGTTTGACGAAGCAACACAAGAAGATAAGGTTAAGAGATACTAAGAGACGCCTCTTAAAATGCTTCGCAGTTTAAGAGGCGTCTAAAACAGGATTTTTATTTATTGGAGGATTACCAATCACACTATAAT
>NZ_JBEOOL010000532.1:0-275 GCF_040309225.1 Pseudoalteromonas sp. GW168-MNA-CIBAN-0100
GTGCATACGTAATCTCCTTTTGTGAGCCGATACGCCAAAATATTTCACTAAAGGATAGTTGTAAGGTTGAAATCTTTCATAACCCTAACCGTGTAGTATGGCTTATAAAGTATAATAATAAGTAACGGCAACAGATGCTTTAAAGCCGAATTTCTTGCATTTGTCATGAGTATGCACTAATTTGGGGTCACATTAATAAAGGAATATATTAAGTAATGACTACATTAAGGGAATACCCAAAACCAGATAGGGCTGCAAATCCAACTCCGCTAGAT
>NZ_JBEOOL010000533.1:0-275 GCF_040309225.1 Pseudoalteromonas sp. GW168-MNA-CIBAN-0100
GTTTTTAACAGCCTCAACATTTGCGAGCCAAGCAGAAGAAGCTCAAACAGCAGCCCCCACCAATGCAAAAACAGCTTATATAATTGACAATCTTTATACGTTTATGCGCTCTGGTGCGAGCAAAAACTATCGTTTACTCGGCTCTATTGATGCAGGCACACAACTGACCTTATTATCGAGTGAAGAAAACGGTTTTTTAAAAGTTAAGGATGATAAAGATCGTGAAGGTTGGGTTGAAGCTAAATACATCACACAAACAGCTGGCTTACATAAGC
>NZ_JBEOOL010000534.1:0-274 GCF_040309225.1 Pseudoalteromonas sp. GW168-MNA-CIBAN-0100
GGCCAGCACCATGTTTTAACATTGAACGATAGACATTTCATTTGTGTGGCTTGCGGAGTGCATCAAAATCGGGACCTTTCAGCGGCTAAAAGCATAGCGAACACAGGTGAGTTAGACTTAATAGCGGCTGGAATCGTCGGAAGGGTTAATCCCACTTTTCAGCGGAAAGCAGCTAATAAAATGAAAGTCTTCGAGCTATCGAAGTTTGCTGTTGGATCTGAGAAAAAAAGAAGCAGCCTAGCATTCATAAGCTAGACTGTAGAAGCCCATTGAT
>NZ_JBEOOL010000535.1:0-274 GCF_040309225.1 Pseudoalteromonas sp. GW168-MNA-CIBAN-0100
GCTGTAGGCTGGGTTTTTGACCCAGCATTGTATTTTTAAAAATATAGAAGCTGAGTTAAAAACCCAGCCTACAATAATTAAATTTTATAGCTATAAGTTTGTTTAGTAATAACTGAGGCCATTCATGGGCTTAAACAAGCTAGGGCTTGTTAAGAAATGCTAAACGCTTAGCTCTTTGCGAATGATTGCCGCGCCCTCGCTCAACGCTTTCAACTTGCCGCGTGCTACCTCGCGAGGCAAAGGTGCCATGCCGCAATTGGTCGAGGGATAGAGC
>NZ_JBEOOL010000536.1:0-274 GCF_040309225.1 Pseudoalteromonas sp. GW168-MNA-CIBAN-0100
TTACAAGACTATGATCTGTGGATTAGAGTGTTAGAACTAACTAAGGGTATTTGGGACACTAAACATAACCTAATTTACACAGTGCATTCTAATGTAAGCAAACAAATTACAGGTAATGTTGATAAGCATCTAAATACGGTAGCCTATTTAAAAGAAAAATATAAGCAAAAGCTCAAAACAATACCCAGCAAAGATAGAAAAGTGTTCGAATCAAGATTAGAGCACGTTTTAGCTAGGGCTTATCGAAGCCAAAAAAGTAATCGTTATATAAAAC
>NZ_JBEOOL010000537.1:0-274 GCF_040309225.1 Pseudoalteromonas sp. GW168-MNA-CIBAN-0100
GTGCCTGATATCATCACTGGCAATTTGCGCCCTGCTTGTTCAAACGCTTCTTCTACTGCGAACGATGCCGCTTTTGCATTAAGCGTATCGAATATGGTTTCGATTAAAATAATATCTACACCGCCTTCCATAAGCGCCAGGGTCGACTCAACATACGCAGTCACTAACTTATCGAAAGTGATATTACGATAGCCGGGGTCGTTTACATCCGGCGATAACGAACAGGTTTTAGATGTTGGCCCTAAAACACCTGCTACATAGCGCGGTTTTTCTG
>NZ_JBEOOL010000538.1:0-274 GCF_040309225.1 Pseudoalteromonas sp. GW168-MNA-CIBAN-0100
TTTTGAGGGTCTTGAAGACCTTATACACAGTAACCTCTTTAATTCTTTGGGTCACGTAGACTCGATTTTAAGGGGAGGGGTAAGTGAACGATATTTTTGGAGTAGTTTAAAGAAATTAATTCCAAAAATTAAGGCGGCAAACCTATCATATGAAGTTAATTGCTCCGGTATGTTTAAATCAATGATTTGCCATAAAACGGGTGAACCTATTAAGAACAGAGTTGCCTTTCCAAATTTTAATGTCATAAAAATGTTAGCTGATTTAGGTATGGAC
>NZ_JBEOOL010000539.1:0-273 GCF_040309225.1 Pseudoalteromonas sp. GW168-MNA-CIBAN-0100
TTTTACAACACCGTCGAAGCGGGCACGAATATGACTCAGTGACGCAGGATCATGAACTATCCGCCCAAAGGTTCTGGTTGTGAGCGATAATGTTCCTGATGCGGCCGATGCAGTCACGATATCGTGTTCAAGCATCCGTTCTTGAGATAACACTACGTACTCGGGTCTTTCTTCGGCTTCCTCATCGTCATCATCAGCCAGGGCGACAGAAGCAAACAGTAAAGTAACTAGCATGACTAACATGCCAAGCAAGTCACGTGCGCTAGTAACTAA
>NZ_JBEOOL010000540.1:0-273 GCF_040309225.1 Pseudoalteromonas sp. GW168-MNA-CIBAN-0100
ATGATGATCTGCGCTGAAAAAATAAATAATCTCAGATCAGTTATCCACAATTAGCCTTTATTACCTTTTATAGAGACTTAAATTTCCGTATTTAACTAAGTAAATATCCTAGATCCGCCATTAAAACTAACTATTTACTGTTAATTGACTCATTTAATAAAAAGATCAGCTTTATTTGATCTCATTTAAATTTATTTTATGATCTAAATAGCACTTATCAACAGGCATTCTATCCACATTATGATCAGGGTATATATTATTGCTTAATAAGCT
>NZ_JBEOOL010000541.1:0-273 GCF_040309225.1 Pseudoalteromonas sp. GW168-MNA-CIBAN-0100
GTGCATTATATTTACTGCCACACGGGCTGATACCAGCCGTTTAAGTGAATCATTAAATAGTAAAGGCTTTAAATCTGTCGCATTAGCTGGGGATTTAACTCAAAGTAAGCGCCTTGATATTATGGATGCGTTTAGCCGTGAAAACTTTAAAATATTAATTACTACAGATGTTGCTTCGCGCGGTTTAGATTTACTCAGTGTTACCCATGTTATTAACTTTGATTTACCAAAACACGCAGAAGAATACGTTCATCGTATTGGTAGAACTGGTCG
>NZ_JBEOOL010000542.1:0-273 GCF_040309225.1 Pseudoalteromonas sp. GW168-MNA-CIBAN-0100
GTTACAAATGTTAGGCGGCATGTTGGCCACGTCACGACATAAATGCATACCAGCAGATACGGCAGTTCCGTGTTCAATTGCGCGCTCACCAATGGTGAGTTCACGGCGTGTAGGCACGTTGAATACCATTTTACGTAATGGACGACGAGTTTCGCCTTTACGGGTTTTTAATGCATCAAACGAATACAGACTATTTTGGGTGCTCTCAATGGCTTGGCGAACTTTCCAATAGGTGTCGCGGCCTTTGACATGCAGTTCAGTTAAGAAGCACAC
>NZ_JBEOOL010000543.1:0-273 GCF_040309225.1 Pseudoalteromonas sp. GW168-MNA-CIBAN-0100
GGCATAACGCGCAATGATACCTTGGTTGGGAAGGTCATTGTCAGTGACAGCACGAGGTTTCGGTGCTTGAGTTAGGTAATCCATACGAACGCTGATGATAGTTCTTGCACCATCGACCAATTGCTCAGGGTTCGCCCGTAGTTCATGATTGCTGTGCATAAACTGTAGCTGTCCCTCGTAACCTTTCTCTAGCCATTGCTGCAGTTGTACAATTTGTTTAGCAAACAAAGGATGGTGCACGGATAGAAAGCCGCAGTCAGCAAACCCTAGCGC
>NZ_JBEOOL010000544.1:0-273 GCF_040309225.1 Pseudoalteromonas sp. GW168-MNA-CIBAN-0100
AAACTCTTCCGCTCGGTTTCGTACTACTGTCATGGCTGCTTGTATCGACTCTTGCATTACATCACCTAATGAGCCGGTATAGCTAAGCTTACCTTTACCTGGTACTGCGGCGCATTCAATAGTTAGCAAGTCGCCGCCCACTTCAGTCCATGCAAGGCCGGTAACTTGGCCAATACGGTCGCCGTCTTCTGCTTTACCGTAATCAAAGCGTTGCACCCCTAAAAAGTCCTCTAGGTTGTGCTCATCGATAGTGACTGTTGTGGTGTCTTTTTC
>NZ_JBEOOL010000545.1:0-273 GCF_040309225.1 Pseudoalteromonas sp. GW168-MNA-CIBAN-0100
TAGGCGCTACGTTTTCGGTTTTATCTGCGTATTCTGCATCTAACGACATAGCTGCTGTTAGTTTATCTAATTCTAATGGGCGCACTGTTCTTAAACTAACCGTACCACCAAGCGCACCTTCAATCATATCGGCAGTTGGCGACTTAACAACTTCTACCGTTTTTAAGAAACTTGATGGAAAATCTTGAAGGCTAATGCCATCACGAGAATCGCCAATAGTAGAGCGACCATTTAATTCAACCCGGTTTTGCGGTAAACCACGAATCGAAACAC
>NZ_JBEOOL010000546.1:0-273 GCF_040309225.1 Pseudoalteromonas sp. GW168-MNA-CIBAN-0100
GTGGGAGTTTGTACCGCAATAGCTTGTAATAATGTATCGCCCGCACTCAATAGTGCTACTTTAGCTTGACTTAACAATGCCAAAAACTCACTACCCTGCTGACTTGGTATGCAAATTAATTCATCAGTTTGCGGTAACGGCTTGGTGTAATTGGGCCCAAAAACAACAACTCCCTTTAGCGAGGTACGTTGAGTGATGGCCAGTGCAGCTTGAAAATAAATATCAGCACAATTTTGACCGTTTAAAGTGTGTCCGCCTGAGCCTGCATTCACT
>NZ_JBEOOL010000547.1:0-273 GCF_040309225.1 Pseudoalteromonas sp. GW168-MNA-CIBAN-0100
CTTTTTGGCCAAAAAACGCACCCCCTTGAGGCCATCAGTAGTGCATGCTCACACTTTTAAATTTTTGCTGGCTATTTAACCGACTATACAACACGCATTAACTTAGCAATAAACGCCAAGCAACTCGGTGGCGTTAAGTTACTTATTAACAATGCCTGTATAAATACAATGCAAAGATTAGAGCACACAAGTAATGAGCAAATAGATAATATTCTCGTTACTAATTTGTCTGTTCCTATTAAATTATGCCAGCTATTTTTAGGGCAGTTACAC
>NZ_JBEOOL010000548.1:0-273 GCF_040309225.1 Pseudoalteromonas sp. GW168-MNA-CIBAN-0100
GGACATGCTCAATCAAATTATTTGCGATCACAGCCCACAACTACCGGTTAGCCGCGATAAACTAAAAAACATGCCACAAAGCCCGCCCCCTTTTAAGAGTGTGCGCCTTGATTGGGGCATAGCACTGCAACATGCTGGCGGTAAAAGTGAGCTGGCATTAGAAATGCTCAATATGTTATTACTCAGCGTGCCCGAAACACTTAGCCTATTAGCACAAGCTATTGCCGATGAAGACTGCAAACAGGTACTTAGCATTATTCATAAGTTACATGG
>NZ_JBEOOL010000549.1:0-273 GCF_040309225.1 Pseudoalteromonas sp. GW168-MNA-CIBAN-0100
ATTGCAGGCGGAGTTCATATTGACGGTAGTGGTGTTTTTATAAATCCTGTTCTCACAAGAAGCTCGCCTGGCGAGCTACTGCTGCTTGGATTTAGTATCGAGAATATGACGAGTCACGATACTACCTTTGGCTCACCTAATAGGCTTGGTAACATTCAGCGTATAACCTTTCTAATTGATGGTGGCGATCCGATAATTTTAAGTGCAAGCTCAAGTTCAACTGACTGGTCTGACGTGATTTCATACAATACGGTCACCCGATCAGCGTCATCT
>NZ_JBEOOL010000550.1:0-273 GCF_040309225.1 Pseudoalteromonas sp. GW168-MNA-CIBAN-0100
GTTATGGATGCAGGTACTCCAGCTGGTGGATTAACGTTTGACGGAACTGCTGCAGCTACAGCGGCGGCTTCAAAAACGTCAGAAATTAATTTGTCATCACCGAATAAAATTGGTATTTCAAATGATGGTTCAGCGAATGAGCTAGAGATGTTTAATGGTGCATTGAGTGAGTTATCATCGGTTGAAGCGATAGATATTAGTGGTACAACTAGTGAGGGGGCTCAATCGGCAATTCAAACAATTGATGCTGCATTGGCACAAATAGATACTCAG
>NZ_JBEOOL010000551.1:0-273 GCF_040309225.1 Pseudoalteromonas sp. GW168-MNA-CIBAN-0100
TTTATATCGGGTGTGGTATTAATAAGTGTGTCTATTTCGTTACCGTAAGAGCGGCTCATAGAAATACCTAAAGTTAACTTATCAGCCGTAATTAAAGAGGCTAACGACACCGCTTTATCAGCAGGTAGCTTAAGTGCTCTACTGAGCTTAATATGCATAGCTACTGCAGGAGAAAGGCCAGTAGTAGAGCTTTCATCAGTAAAGTAAATGCGCTCTTCTCTAAAACTATTTTTATACAGTGACAAAGCACACGTATTGGCTGAGGTATTGGAG
>NZ_JBEOOL010000552.1:0-272 GCF_040309225.1 Pseudoalteromonas sp. GW168-MNA-CIBAN-0100
GTCTATGAAATAGTTCTATATAAGAATGAAGGAGGCATAACTCATATTATGAGATAATTCAGGCAGATCGTTCTCCATTCATCATTGCGCTAAAAAAATGTTTATGCTCATGTCTTTTTGATAGGATTCAGATGAAGGCTGTAGCCAGAGGAGTCGATTATCATGTCCATCGAATAGTTTTTGAATGTGTTCGTTGTTAGGAAGTCGAATATCATCCGTCACAATCAAATATTTGGCTTTGAGGCAGTGTGTGTTTGTATAAGTAGTAGAAT
>NZ_JBEOOL010000553.1:0-272 GCF_040309225.1 Pseudoalteromonas sp. GW168-MNA-CIBAN-0100
GTTGTAATGAGTCTAAAAACACTGCCGGTTTGGCGGTATTTTGTAATGCTTGTTGATAGCGTGGATTTTGAGTTAAAAAATCAACAAAGTCGTTCACGCTGTCTTTTATTGAGTCGTAAGCCCTAAAACTGGCTTGTTTTTTAACTGCAGCGCCTTGTTCAAACTCTAAGGTTACTTTGTTAGCTTTTTCGCCCTGCCAGCTTTTATCTGACTTAATGTTAAATAAGTTATTTGAGCTGTTACCGTCGCTTTTATTAATAATATGCTTACCC
>NZ_JBEOOL010000554.1:0-272 GCF_040309225.1 Pseudoalteromonas sp. GW168-MNA-CIBAN-0100
CCATCCTGAACAGTTCGATAAGGTTGCAGATTTACTAACGCAAAGTACACTGAGTTTTAGTCGTCGCAGCAATAATAATTATAATAACGAAAACGTCTTGTTAGCAGATACGCTTGGCGAGCTGCAATACTTATATGGCGCTGCTAATGTGAGCTTTATTGGCGGCAGTTTAATTCGCCGTGGTGGCCATAATCCACTTGAATCAGCTGCATTTTCAGTGGGCGTTATCAGCGGGGTGCATACCTATAACTTTGATCATATTTACCCTGAGC
>NZ_JBEOOL010000555.1:0-272 GCF_040309225.1 Pseudoalteromonas sp. GW168-MNA-CIBAN-0100
TTATGAAAATCCTTAGTGGTGAATTAGAACCATCTTCGGGTAACGTAAGTACTGATCCAAATGAGCGCGTTGCTAAACTAAACCAAGATCAATTCGCCTACGAAGAATATTCTGTTATTGATACCGTGATTATGGGTCATAAAGAATTGTGGGATATCAAACAAGAACGTGACCGTATATATAGCCTACCTGAAATGAGTGAAGAAGACGGCATGAAAGTAGCCGATCTTGAAACTGAATTTGCTGAAATGGACGGTTACTCGGCTGAATCT
>NZ_JBEOOL010000556.1:0-272 GCF_040309225.1 Pseudoalteromonas sp. GW168-MNA-CIBAN-0100
TAATTGGTATATTAATAACACGGTAAGCCTTTACCGTACTTTGGGATAAACAAAACAAGTAAAAATAACTCGCCGCAACTTTAGCATAGTTTAGATTAAAATTATGGTGCTACTTTTCACTTGTTTGTAGTATAAATGAGCAGTGTTAATTAAAAAAGACCCGAGTTGCATAAAAACCGTGCAAACAGTTATAAAGAATGAAAAAAAAGTTGACTTGTAACAGCAAAACTCGTTTAATACGCCGCACGCCCAGATAGCTCAGTCGGTAGAGC
>NZ_JBEOOL010000557.1:0-272 GCF_040309225.1 Pseudoalteromonas sp. GW168-MNA-CIBAN-0100
GCTCAAGCACTGGGGAGCTAATGTTGAGCTGGCAAATAATGCCGAACATGCGCTGCTAATTTGTGAAAATAGAGTTAAAAACAATCAGGGCATGTATGACATAGCTGTATTAGACATGCAAATGCCCGGCATGGATGGCATAGAGTTATGTGAAGTATTAAAAGCGCATGCAGATTACAAACATATGCCATTAGTAATGATGACCAGTATTGCAGGCTTAGAGGGGGCTCAGCGCTATTCTGACGCAGGCTTTCAGGCTTACTTTCCAAAGC
>NZ_JBEOOL010000558.1:0-272 GCF_040309225.1 Pseudoalteromonas sp. GW168-MNA-CIBAN-0100
TTGTACGCGTGCTTCAAATTTAGTATTGCCGGCACTCATACCGTTAGATACAAAAATATTACCAATACCGTTAACCGGAATATACACATCTTGGTTATCGCTTTGGCGGGTGTATGGCACAGTACAAATACCACGCTTAACATTACCAGAGTTAAAATCGAAAAGGTGCGATGCATTAAGTTCGCGCTCTGGGTCAAAGTAGTCCCATAAGCTTTCATCCATAATGCCCTCAGGCACTTCATCGTTTGTTACTGTAAACCACTTTTCGGTTG
>NZ_JBEOOL010000559.1:0-272 GCF_040309225.1 Pseudoalteromonas sp. GW168-MNA-CIBAN-0100
GCCCAGATGAGCGCCAATCTGCCAACTTAAATTGGCAACAAACACAAAATAGTAATTATTTAGTGTTAACCACGTTTATTGGCACACGGATTTTATCGCTTAAACAAACCGCAGTCGGCGCCGAATTAATCTTTGATGACCAACCGTATTTTGATAGGAACGCCAGTGCACTTTTACACCGTTTAACAGTGTTTACTTTACCGGTTAATAACGCAGGCCCATGGTTAAAAGCTACCATTGACGATCACACCCTAGAAATTGATCAGTTAGGG
>NZ_JBEOOL010000560.1:0-272 GCF_040309225.1 Pseudoalteromonas sp. GW168-MNA-CIBAN-0100
TGATACGAGAGCGTATTACTATCTTTTAACCATTTTGCTCGGGCAAGGTAAATATCTTCATCTTTGCCTAAATCAACCCAATCCACTTGCTGATTGTTTAAGGTAACTACGCCAAGCTGTATTTTAACGTTGTTAGTGCCAGTAAATGGGTAACGTTGATTGAATAGTTTTACTTCGTCGGCGTAAATTTCGTTGCGTAGCGCTTCTTTTACTGGGCTTTCGTCAACGCGAGTAAAGGCAATTTTAGACTCGTCGTCGGCCCACCAATAGCC
>NZ_JBEOOL010000561.1:0-272 GCF_040309225.1 Pseudoalteromonas sp. GW168-MNA-CIBAN-0100
GTTGTGGTCATATTTTTTAAGTCCTTATTATTAATTTTTAAATCTGTTTTGTTTTAGGCTCTCTTTCAAACGCATGAGCTTTCAAGTGCGTGAATAGCAATGGCTTCTAGTTGTTGCTGTCTATTTTCAATCAGCTTTTGTAATACTTTTTGCTCTCTAACAGCGCAGCGGTGCATTGCAGCGAGTTGTTTTTGTTTCTCAAACTTAAGCACCTTAATGGGCACATTCTCTAATACTTGCCTGCGAATACTTAGGTGCATTGAACCCTCGGC
>NZ_JBEOOL010000562.1:0-272 GCF_040309225.1 Pseudoalteromonas sp. GW168-MNA-CIBAN-0100
GGTTTAAAAGGCGCTAAGGGGACTAAAGGCGGCTCAGATAATGATTATTGCTGGGGTAGGTAAGCGGCTTGTTTTTGCTGGCATTTGTCAGTTGATTTAATGCGTATTCTACCCGTTTGACTTACCGATAAAGCAAGCCCTTCGAGGTTTGCTTTATCGCTATTAGGGCAATAAATAAAGGTGCCGTTTTGAAAACCGTTTAATGAGCCATCGGGCCTAAAGGTAATTGCATCTCGTGGGTACTCTAAGCTATCAAACTCATGGGTGTGTTC
>NZ_JBEOOL010000563.1:0-272 GCF_040309225.1 Pseudoalteromonas sp. GW168-MNA-CIBAN-0100
ATTAATAAGCTTATAGCTAATACCTTGGTCAATTAAATCTTGAGGAATAAGTTTTTTTAAATCAAAAGCTTTACTGAATAACCCAGACTTAACTAAGGAAATCACTGGCGCGTTAACTTTACCTCCGCCTACCAAACTCTTCTTCACCGCATGAACTTTAATCGTCCCCGGACACACCAGCTTAATACCGCTATCATCTATCGTAATGGATGCTCCTGCTGAGGTTTGCAGCTTAATCCGCTTAGGGCTCGACACATTCACCTGTCCTGACT
>NZ_JBEOOL010000564.1:0-272 GCF_040309225.1 Pseudoalteromonas sp. GW168-MNA-CIBAN-0100
GGTCATAATGATGAAAAAGAGGAGGGCAAGATAGCAAATCAGTTGCGGTATGTCAGAGCCTATCATCAGACCCTACTATTTTATCAGGAATCGACCGTTTTTTTGTAGGAGAGTCTTTAAAATTAGCGACCGAGTAACTGGTTGAATAATTAAGTGGACTGTTAAATTCATGGTTAAGTAAATCCGATGATGACATCAGTGTCAGTTACATAGTGCTTATAGTGAGGTATCGCTATTTACGCTTGAATATAGGTATGATGACGCCATAGGCT
>NZ_JBEOOL010000565.1:0-272 GCF_040309225.1 Pseudoalteromonas sp. GW168-MNA-CIBAN-0100
GGTAATACTTATGCTGGTGAGCCTAACGAAGGAGGGGGAGGTAGTGATAGACCTATATACATACCTGGTACTGCGGGTACTCCAGAAGAGCTTCGTTATCAGGCAGAACTAGAATCAATATATATAAATGTCGGTGGTGACGAAGCAAAATTTCGTCAAGGAGTTAAAGAAATTGCAGCAAGAGATATGCTCGCTTTTGATATATTGACAATACCAGCAGGATTAGCATTAAAATCTGCTCAAATAGGTGTCAAAGCTGGGCAGTATGTAAT
>NZ_JBEOOL010000566.1:0-272 GCF_040309225.1 Pseudoalteromonas sp. GW168-MNA-CIBAN-0100
TAACTCAGCTGTATTATTTTGCTCTTCAAGCGCTGCTTCAGGCTGCTCTTCCTCGCTTTGTTCACTAACTTCGTCGATTAAGCTGTCGATGTCGTCAATATCATCTAAGTCAAAGTCGTCGGTTTCTTCTACTAACTCAGCTGTATTATTTTGCTCTTCAAGCGCTGTTTCAGGCTGCTCTTCCTCGCCTTGTTCACTAACCTCGTCGATTAAGCTGTCGATGTCGTCAATATCATCTAAGTCGAATTCATCAGTTTCTTCTACTAACACAG
>NZ_JBEOOL010000567.1:0-271 GCF_040309225.1 Pseudoalteromonas sp. GW168-MNA-CIBAN-0100
GATTTAAGAGAGGATGTACACGATTGTTTAAAACGCGAATGGCTTCAAACTGTACTAATGATAAATTATCATCTAATTGAAAATTTTCACTTAGGTTAATACACACAGATGCATCACTGCTGTGCTCTACAATTAAAAACTCTCCCGACTGCGCTTTAGAGGTTAAATTAATAACGGCTTCAGTACTTGGAGTGCTTCCTGTGTATTGCTCAAAAAACCAACTTTTAGCAAGTACTGGCTTTAATTGAAATTTCACTGCGGTTGCATTGAG
>NZ_JBEOOL010000568.1:0-271 GCF_040309225.1 Pseudoalteromonas sp. GW168-MNA-CIBAN-0100
GCTTTATACATAGCAGTATCATTAACGGTTACCGTTACTTTAAGCTCTGATGACATATCGCCAAATACAGACTGCTGATTATTATCTACAAGCACTATTTGGCC
Source organism: Pseudoalteromonas sp. GW168-MNA-CIBAN-0100 (assembly GCF_040309225.1). Classification (NCBI taxonomy): domain Bacteria; kingdom Pseudomonadati; phylum Pseudomonadota; class Gammaproteobacteria; order Alteromonadales; family Pseudoalteromonadaceae; genus Pseudoalteromonas; species Pseudoalteromonas sp. GW168-MNA-CIBAN-0100. Next base: position 105 of record NZ_JBEOOL010000568.1, read on the forward strand.
TGTTTCAATAGACGAGAACGCTTTGAATACTAACTTCTTGTATAAGTTAGTAAACCAACTTGTGCGTTCTTGAACGCGTAAGCTCGATACCTTTTCCATACACTTACCTATATTATTGTTATTACTTGTTAAACAACATAAATTAATAAAAAATTATGATCTACCTG
>NZ_JBEOOL010000569.1:0-271 GCF_040309225.1 Pseudoalteromonas sp. GW168-MNA-CIBAN-0100
AAGCAAAACAGCCTAATGCAGTGCCGGGTAAAATAAGTGACGACTTATCTCACGATAGTTTTATATTTAGAGCACACCGTACTTTTCACAATACCCTTGAAAATAGTGCGTTATTTATAGGAACAGTGTTGTTTGCTTTTGTAATAAATTATCAAAGCCCAATATTTGCACTATGTGTATGGATATACGTTATTGCGCGATTAATTCATATGGTGCTGTACTACGCAATTGCTACTAATAAAAATCCTAGCCCACGTAGCTACTTCTTTTT
>NZ_JBEOOL010000570.1:0-271 GCF_040309225.1 Pseudoalteromonas sp. GW168-MNA-CIBAN-0100
ACCCTGAAGTATTGAGCCGTATTGCTTATAGTAAAAGCGGCGAACTTAAAGCATTAGAGGATAATTTTTATATTGCCGTAATGGATGAAACCGCCGCTTTGCATGGTCGGAACTGGCATATAAGCTCAGATCGAAATGCTGAAAACTCATTACTGGTAAAGCACAAGCAATTGCAGCTTAAAACAGCGCAGCTAAAAAATGTAGAGGGTGAGTTACAACTCGCAGCCCAAGTGCTTGAGCAGCAAAAAGCACTGCAAAGTGAGCTTAGTAC
>NZ_JBEOOL010000571.1:0-271 GCF_040309225.1 Pseudoalteromonas sp. GW168-MNA-CIBAN-0100
TAAAGTGGCATTTACGTCGTAATCGTAATGCTTACCTTGGGGTACTGTAGCAACTAAAAATGCCGAGCCTTGAGTTGACTTGTTTTGACTTTGTAAAAAGTCGGCGCGGGTGTATTCGCCATCTAGGCCAAAGTTAAGCTTAATATTATCCTCTAGCTGATGTTGATAAAGCGACTGCAGCCCCACACCGGTTTGACTGTTGTGCTCTAGTGGCGTACCAGGTAAAAAATGCTTAAAAAAGTCCATACTTTGGTTACGAAAATACACCGTT
>NZ_JBEOOL010000572.1:0-271 GCF_040309225.1 Pseudoalteromonas sp. GW168-MNA-CIBAN-0100
TATGCGCCATCATTTGAATATAACTAGTGGCTGTTACCCCAGACATAGAGCCCGACTCCATCATATTAGCAAACGCGAGTAACGGCGGGGTTGACCCTATAGATGAACCATAAGAAACCCCCGTAGAGCCATCGGTTAAGCTACTATGATTGAGTAACTGGGCTTGCTCTAACGCGCACTCTGTAGCGCGTGTTGACATAAGCGCCACTCGCCCCATTGAGCGTATTTGTTTACGTTTATAATGACTCGGTCGCTCAAAATGAGTAACCGG
>NZ_JBEOOL010000573.1:0-271 GCF_040309225.1 Pseudoalteromonas sp. GW168-MNA-CIBAN-0100
GGCCTATGACGTGATGGCGGTGATCAACAAACTGGCGACCGTGGGTGAACTCAAAGTCATTGTTTCGAATGCCGACTGGGGCTACTCGGTGGGGCGCGTACCTGCGGACTGGAAGGCCGGCGCGTCGTTTTCAAAGGGTGTGGTCACCGAACTGCCGCTGATGACCCGTGTCTGCGTCAATGCCGAACGCGCCGTGCTGGCCGCGTTGAAATCCAGAGGCGCGTACGCAGCGGGTCTGCTGTTGAAGAAGTTGACTGGCGAGGAGTATGTC
>NZ_JBEOOL010000574.1:0-271 GCF_040309225.1 Pseudoalteromonas sp. GW168-MNA-CIBAN-0100
GATCAAGAAGGATTATTTACCAGCGATCCGCGCACTAATGCCGATGCCACATTAATTGGTGAAGTGAGTGATATTAACGACGAATTGCGCCAGCTTGCTGGTGGTAGTGGCACAAACTTGGGCACCGGCGGTATGGCAACCAAACTGCAAGCAGCCGACATTGCAAGGCGTGCTGGGGTTGAGGTTATAATTGCCAAAGGTGCGGGTAAAAATGTCATTTTAAAATGTATGAGCGAGCAACTGCCCGGCACACGTTTTTTAAAGCTCACTG
>NZ_JBEOOL010000575.1:0-271 GCF_040309225.1 Pseudoalteromonas sp. GW168-MNA-CIBAN-0100
CATAATAGCTTAATAAGTACGAGATTAAATTTACGTAACTCAATACTCCTCAATAGTTCTTCTCCTGAGCCTCTTACAATGAGGGACTTGCCAGAAGATACAGCTAAATTTTTTATGAAAGCACCTGATAATAATGTTTTAGAATTCATACTATCAGCGAAAGTCATATTAGTAGAGGGCGATGCTGAATACATTCTTTTGGACTCATTTTATTCATTGGTAACAGACTCTTCATTAGAAGCTGACGACATTCATGTTATCTCAGTTGGTG
>NZ_JBEOOL010000576.1:0-271 GCF_040309225.1 Pseudoalteromonas sp. GW168-MNA-CIBAN-0100
GGCGCAAGGCAAACAAATTATTGACCACTTATTAAGTAGTGGTCAAAAAGATGTGCAGGTGATTCCTGTTACTATTTTATGGGGCCGAGCACCCGGCAAAGAAAAGCCCGGACTTAGCACGCTCATACCACACTCATTAACACCAAGTTGGTTTAGAAAGTTATTTGTGGTGCTGTTTTCTGGCCGAGATAACTTTATCCGCTTTAGCCAACCGCTCGACTTATCGCTTTTAGTAGACGAAAAAGCGGATGTTAACGAGCTACCACAAAAA
>NZ_JBEOOL010000577.1:0-271 GCF_040309225.1 Pseudoalteromonas sp. GW168-MNA-CIBAN-0100
CTGTAGTTATCATCAAGTATGTCAACAACATCGAGGCTAAATTTACCTTGCGTAAGCGTACCGGGTTTATCAAAAGCAACTAAAGTAAGCTATGAGAGTGTTTCGAGCACATGTGCTTGCTGAATTAATATTCCTTTACGAGTGAAGGTAGCCAAAGCACACGTTAACGCGGTTGGAATAGCTAAACTCAATGCGCACGGGCAGGTGGCCACTAACACCGATATAGTGATCCAAAAAGCGACATCAGGGTCAATTTGATACCAGCTAATTG
>NZ_JBEOOL010000578.1:0-270 GCF_040309225.1 Pseudoalteromonas sp. GW168-MNA-CIBAN-0100
CCCATGGAGTTATTCCGTAAATTAAAAATTCAGGGGGATGTGTTTAACTTTAATCAGCCCACTGTACCTGAGTTTTTTGATGACATAGCAACAAGCGGCGTTGCTAATGCACTTCAACGACGTGAAATGTGGAACCAGATGCGAATGAGTCCAACCGATTTAGCTGATTTATCGGCTTCGGCAATGACCTATTTAATGAATGGTACTGCGCCAATGGCTAATTGGCGTGGGCTGTTTAAAGCGGGCGAAAAAGTACGTTTAAGATTTATT
>NZ_JBEOOL010000579.1:0-270 GCF_040309225.1 Pseudoalteromonas sp. GW168-MNA-CIBAN-0100
ATCTTGCATTTGCTGCGCCTGCTTCATCATGTTACCCATTCCACCTTTAAACATAACTTTCTCTCTTTCTTTTTTAATACATTAACTAGGTTACTAAATAAGGGCTGTTGTAATAAATTACAATGCCTGAATGCTGTTTTCGTCAATTTCGGCGCTAAATAGCTGCTGAAATTGTACTATATTATCGTCTGAGGTGATCACATCTATTGCTTGCTGATGACGACCTGCATCAATTTTTTGCTGAATTAAGTAAGGCGAATCAATCACCCC
>NZ_JBEOOL010000580.1:0-270 GCF_040309225.1 Pseudoalteromonas sp. GW168-MNA-CIBAN-0100
TACTTACCCTAATTATATAGTAGCTAGTTGGGAAATATTTAACGATGATACTGCTGATCGGGTTTACTTAATAAAGCGCGGTACAGAGCAATGGGCTAAGTTACATTTAAACCAATACACAGGTGATATTTTGTCAGAGCCTGTGGGTACCAGCCATTATTTCACCGATTGGTTTTTAGAGCTGCATTACACCTTTTTACTTAACGATTTTAAAAATTTACCAGGGCAAACGGGCACTGTATTAGGGTTCTTTTTTGCGGTGTTTTTACT
>NZ_JBEOOL010000581.1:0-270 GCF_040309225.1 Pseudoalteromonas sp. GW168-MNA-CIBAN-0100
GAGCAAGGGGCTATTATTGCCAATATAGAAGTAGCTGGTGGGCATAATAACCATGCTTTTGAGCGATTTACGCAACATGGCCCCATGGCGCTATTACCTATGAGCAACAACCGCTATTCACTGGTGTGGTGTATGCAGCAACAGCACGTTGAGCAGCACATGGCACAAAGTGAAGACGACTTTATAAGCGCACTACAAAGTGCCTTTGGTTATCGCGGTGGTCAATTTACTAAAGTGGGTATGCGTGCTAATTACCCCTTAGTGTATGGG
>NZ_JBEOOL010000582.1:0-270 GCF_040309225.1 Pseudoalteromonas sp. GW168-MNA-CIBAN-0100
CTCCTTAACTTGCTGCGTGCTTTGTAAGTTTACTTTAGGGTTAAAGTTTAGCTGCTCTTTTTCTAGATTAGACAGCGACTTTAAAACCATTTTTGTAACATCATCATCTTGTTTAAAGTATTCAGCCACTAAACGTTTTGCTTCGCTTAGTGCTGCAAAGTAAACACTGGCGTGCTTGCTCAATAATGCATCTTGCGCTTGCGTTATATAAAGCTTAACTCTTTGATTTACCAGGTGTCGCTGTTGTTCACTTAATAATGGCTCTATAGC
>NZ_JBEOOL010000583.1:0-270 GCF_040309225.1 Pseudoalteromonas sp. GW168-MNA-CIBAN-0100
TTCTTGAACTATACGCACATGTTCACGTTTTAACTCTCGCGCACTAGATACGCCGCACGAGTGCGCGATTAAGCCCGCTCCATAGTGCACATACTTATTATAGTTTGCCACACGCTGTGCTTTGTCTGCCACATTTAAGCCACGTTGCAGGCGCTTGTCGTGCGTGGTGATCCCTGTAGGGCAAGTGTCTTTATTACATTGCATTGCTTGAATACACCCTAGTGCAAACATATGGCCGCGAGCAGATACAACAAAATCAGCCCCCAGTGC
>NZ_JBEOOL010000584.1:0-270 GCF_040309225.1 Pseudoalteromonas sp. GW168-MNA-CIBAN-0100
GGTGCGTATTTCGTGAGAAATATTAGCTACAAAGTCACTTTTAGCTTGGCTTGCTGCTAATGCTTCATCTATTGCGCGTTCAAGCTCTCGGGTTCTTTGCGAAACTTTAAGCTCTAAAGTGGTATTAACTCCCTCTAGTTCAGCTTGAATATTTTTAAGCGAACTTATGTCTCTTAAAATAGCCGCAACTTGATAACGCTCATTAAACACATCATAAATACTGCTGAGGGTTATTGAGTAGTAGTATTTATTGCCCGAACTGTCGGTGTG
>NZ_JBEOOL010000585.1:0-270 GCF_040309225.1 Pseudoalteromonas sp. GW168-MNA-CIBAN-0100
GCCTAATAAAATGCAATTTAATAATATTAATTTGCCACAGTAACACAGTTAAAATAAAACAATAACCGATATTATTTCATCGTTTAAGGTGTGTTAATACATGTATATTAACAGATTAACACACCCTGTTTATTATGCTTTTTCGCTAAAGCGATCTACCCACAAAGCAATAACGCCATCACCGGTTACGTTACACGCAGTACCAAAACTGTCTTGGGCTAAATATAGTGCAATCATTAAAGCTACTGCGCCTTCATTAAAGCCTAGCAT
>NZ_JBEOOL010000586.1:0-270 GCF_040309225.1 Pseudoalteromonas sp. GW168-MNA-CIBAN-0100
GGCTTGCAGTGCAAACCATTTGTCCATTACTAATACGTCGTGTCGCCATTGGCTATCAAAATGTGCAAGCAAGGTGTCACTTAATGTATGCGACGCTTTTATAGCACCACTGAGCGCACCGAGCACATTGGTCATATTAGTTGAGCTTGCAGCTTCTTTTATAAATTCAGCCGCTGGTAAACTGTCTGTTTTTGCTAGGTAATACAAACATTGTTGTTTTAATGAACGTATTGCCACAGCAGCCGCATTAACACTGCCATCGTCTTCAAG
>NZ_JBEOOL010000587.1:0-270 GCF_040309225.1 Pseudoalteromonas sp. GW168-MNA-CIBAN-0100
GCACGTGCTTGTCCTTGAACTCGATGCTCATCGCGTTGAGCTTCTGGCGCACCGACTTCTTGCGCACGGCCTGCCCCGGCATGATGAAGGTCCGGCCGACGTAGCGGTTCTTGAAGAAGCCTTCGCGATACTCGACGCCGAGCTTCGCGGCGACCTGCATCGCGGCCGGGCGCGACGAATCGGGAATCGGCATCACGACGTCGATCGGCACGTTCGGCAGCTCGCGCTTGATCTTCTCGGCGAGATAGTCGCCCATGCGCAGGCGCACGT
>NZ_JBEOOL010000588.1:0-270 GCF_040309225.1 Pseudoalteromonas sp. GW168-MNA-CIBAN-0100
GTGCAGAAGAGCCTTGTGTAGCGGCAATTGAGCTCAACAAGCAATGGCTATTTAAAAAAGGTGACTGGCATATCGGTGCGGTTGAAAGCAGCTGGTTAAAGGAATATCTAACGGCTTTAGGTCACCCTGATATAAAACATTACAGCCCTGCAGAGCAATTTCCTGAAACGCTTACCTTGCATCCGCAAACCAGTGATTATGAGCTGCCGTTAGCATTATTTGCTAAGCAGTTAGATCAGCTTAAATTTAATTTGCGTCAAGGGCCTTACA
>NZ_JBEOOL010000589.1:0-269 GCF_040309225.1 Pseudoalteromonas sp. GW168-MNA-CIBAN-0100
GTTTTACTCGAGTTAAATCTAGCCGCGTAAAATAGGTATCACCTAACTGACTCTCTAATATCAGTGACAAGCCTTTCGCTTTAGTTTGTGGAGAAAACATAGCATGAACATCGTTGATCAATCGCACCATATCAAAACAGCTAATGTTAAGTTCTAGCCTGTTTGCTTCGATTTTACTTAAATCAAGCACATCATTAATCAGGCTTCTTAAATGCTCACTTTGTCGTTGTATTACCCTAAGCTCATCTTGTAATTGCTCAGCCTTATAC
>NZ_JBEOOL010000590.1:0-269 GCF_040309225.1 Pseudoalteromonas sp. GW168-MNA-CIBAN-0100
CTATACGACGAGATTCATGGCGTTCAGTACCAATAATATGTAAACCACCTGCATCAATTACTGCGTCATGGCGTATTTTCCATGCAGCTTTAATTTCAGCAATTTGTTCATCAGTTGGGTTTTCAAGCTTTTCAACTTCGCTGTGCCAGTTACCACCAAGTACAATATCGGTACCACGGCCAGCCATGTTAGTGGCAATCGTTACTGTGCCTGGTAGGCCAGCGTCTGATACGATATCAGCCTCTTGCGCATGAAATTTAGCATTAAGT
>NZ_JBEOOL010000591.1:0-269 GCF_040309225.1 Pseudoalteromonas sp. GW168-MNA-CIBAN-0100
GTGCAAGGCCAGCATCGGTAACTAAACCAATTGCGCCTGAGTCAACCGCCCAAAATAAGTCAGCACGGCGAACGCCTGCTTTTGCTTCAGCTACTATGGTATTTGCTAATGCAGCAGTTGGGCCTCGGCGTATACCGAGTTTAAGGTTTGGATTTTTCTTCTCGATAGCTTGTAATACGTTTTCGTATAAGCCACCTTCACCACGCCCTAAATAAAGCGTAAGCTCACCCTCTAGTTTAGGTAAGCTATCTACAGACACAGGGTTTGCT
>NZ_JBEOOL010000592.1:0-269 GCF_040309225.1 Pseudoalteromonas sp. GW168-MNA-CIBAN-0100
CTATAGCCTTCTCTAATGTAATCACAAATATAACCTAGCTCTGGTTCTTCTGCAATTTGATGAAAAACGCTATCAAGTAATTTTAAATAGTCATTTCTCTGCTGCCTGCCCCAGTTAAGTTACGTGTAACGAGCGATTTTTATTAAATCTGATTTAGCTTTTTTAGATATATGAAATTTCATATCAATGATTTTCTTTATCTAAGTCACTCAATAGTGTGTCATATGAATAGTCAGCTATTCCGCTGTTTTCTCCCTCAACCAACATAT
>NZ_JBEOOL010000593.1:0-269 GCF_040309225.1 Pseudoalteromonas sp. GW168-MNA-CIBAN-0100
CTGTTTATATACAAGGGTAGATAGTAGCGTAACGGTAACAATAGCTAACCCTGCCCACATCGCATGCACAATACCTACAGGCATGCCTTTCATTGCTTGGCCTAAAAAAACAAACGCAGCCAAATGGCCCAATAACACCACTATGCTGGGCAGTAACCTAGTAAAGCCATCTGTTTGTTTTAATGCCACATGCGACATTGCTTCTGCAATAACACCTAAAAATAAAAATACCCAACTCATATTTTTTCCTATTTATTTTGCGAGCTGTT
>NZ_JBEOOL010000594.1:0-269 GCF_040309225.1 Pseudoalteromonas sp. GW168-MNA-CIBAN-0100
GACAGACACTGCGCGTTCTCCCACTGGGAATTTTGAGTCGGGTGAGGTATTTGATTATCCTAAATCGCAATTGCAACCATCTCATAGTGTCAGTTCTGGCGGCGCATCGCTAGGTTCGCGTAGTGCGGGAGGGAGTGGCGGCGCCTACAGAGCTGCACCTAGTACTAATCATCATGATATTAATGCTTTTTATCAGGGCGTGAGTGAGCAGCATGCCGCGCATTTTGACCAAGTTGCTCACGTATCTGTTGGGGTTAACCAGTCACACG
>NZ_JBEOOL010000595.1:0-269 GCF_040309225.1 Pseudoalteromonas sp. GW168-MNA-CIBAN-0100
CGTGAAGACCGTAACTTAATTGAAGAATTTAAAGCCGCTGGTTATCAATACTCCGACGACATTAATAACCTAGGCCAAATTACGCAGCTCCCTGCCATTGGTTTATACGCCGAAAAAGGCCTTCCATACGCAATTGATGAACACCCTACTCGCCTTGCAAGATTAACCACTAAAACACTTGATTTGTTAGATGGCCAAAACAAAAAAGGCTTTTTTGTGATGATTGAAGGCAGCCAAATTGATTGGTGTGGCCATGCTAACGATATAGC
>NZ_JBEOOL010000596.1:0-269 GCF_040309225.1 Pseudoalteromonas sp. GW168-MNA-CIBAN-0100
TACCAGCGATACGTTAAAGGGAGCTGGCAAACGCTTAAGAATATGCCTTACCAAAGCAAGTCCATAACGGTGGAATTAAACCTTAGCAGCTCAGATCAAGAGCCTGCACAATGGGTGAAAGTAAAATTACTCTTTGTACGCTCAGTAAATGAAGCTAAACAACAGGCAAGTAAACATGACTGGGCGCTGTTCTTGACAACAGATAGCCAACTTGAAGATGAAAAAATACTTGAGGTTTATGCACTGCGTGGGGGGATTGAAGTTTACTT
>NZ_JBEOOL010000597.1:0-269 GCF_040309225.1 Pseudoalteromonas sp. GW168-MNA-CIBAN-0100
TGGCAATGTCGAGCGGTTGTAATTTCATAGCTTTAACCTTGTTGTCTTATTGATTTTTATTGTGTTTTATTAATTACTAAAAGCACCTTGCGAAGCCAGGCATACGTAAACGTCTGCTTGAAGCCCTGTTTTTGCATAATAATGTGTATCAATAGCGTTACGTACTTGCTCAACTAAATGATCCGGTGTTAAAGCAACGATACAACCACCAAAACCACCACCGGTCATACGCACTCCGCCTTTATCGCCTAAAACTTGAGCAGTAATAT
>NZ_JBEOOL010000598.1:0-269 GCF_040309225.1 Pseudoalteromonas sp. GW168-MNA-CIBAN-0100
TTGCACCACCAAAGATTTCAATACCGTCATCAAAGCCTTGGTGAATATGAATGTAATCAAACTCAGAGCCTGAACCAACAGCATTAAGTGTTAATGAATTTAAATCATCACCTTCACCACCTACGCGAGGGCCAGAGCCTGCATACCATACTTTAGCCCATTTAATATTACCGCTTGAATCGCTATTATCGTTACCACCAAAGTAGCTTGTTATACCTTCAGAGGCTACGTTACATGTACCGCCATCACGCTCTGCATCTGTACATTGG
>NZ_JBEOOL010000599.1:0-269 GCF_040309225.1 Pseudoalteromonas sp. GW168-MNA-CIBAN-0100
GTTTAGTAAAGTAACTCAAACCACCGAAAAAGGGGAAGTAGTTACCACGCGCTTAGATATGCCTTACGATGCCATAGTTATAGGTAGTGGTAATCGCTCTAAACCGACTGATACTAATGAGCAAGATCAGTTATTTATGATTCGAGATGAAAATACAGTGACTAAGTCATTTAAAACAGGGGCACCAGCAACAATCAAGGCATCTGATTTAATGCTGATGAATAGCGACCCATTTGGTAATTTATTAGACGATGTAGATGGGTTTATTG
>NZ_JBEOOL010000600.1:0-269 GCF_040309225.1 Pseudoalteromonas sp. GW168-MNA-CIBAN-0100
GGGCTATATTGGCTTACCGACTGCAGCCATGTTTGCATCACGAAAAATAAAAGTAATAGGGGTTGATGTAAATCAACATGCAGTTGACACAATTAATCGTGGTGAAATTCACATTGTAGAGCCTGATCTAGATATTATAGTTCATGCTGCAGTTACTGAAGGTTATTTAAAAGCGACGACCATACCTGAACCTGCTGATGCATTTTTAATAGCCGTACCAACTCCATTCAAAAGCACTTTAAATACAGAAAATGACTCAGCAATACCTG
>NZ_JBEOOL010000601.1:0-269 GCF_040309225.1 Pseudoalteromonas sp. GW168-MNA-CIBAN-0100
GGCTTATGTCCTTTTCGTACAATGTTCAATTTTGGAATACGTTTCTCGTTTTCTTTTTCATCAGGGTTAAAGAGGTCTTTCTGGTCGATGGCCGAAATTTCAAAAGATCGAAGTCCACCTAACAAGGCACACTGCAAATAACGTTTATAAGTCTCTTTTTGAGCTGTATTCGTCTCCAGTAACTGTTTAAGTTCTTTTGGAGAATATGGTTGTAGACCTTTGTCTGGTGAGTCTTCTTTTTGTTTCAATGTATTTGGAATGCTCAAATT
>NZ_JBEOOL010000602.1:0-269 GCF_040309225.1 Pseudoalteromonas sp. GW168-MNA-CIBAN-0100
CATCAGTAGGCTCTAAAGCGCTAACGATTAAACAAGCGATTTTTATCGCGATGATCTTTGAGTTTGCAGGTGCTTACTTGGCCGGCGGCGAAGTTACATCGACAATTCGTAATGGCATTATTGATTCAACGCCATTTATGGATATTCCTGAATTAATGATATTAGGTATGATTTCTGCGCTTTTTGCAGCAGGCGCCTGGCTATTAATGGCATCATTCTTAGGATGGCCAGTATCAACTACTCACTCTATTATTGGCGCTATTATAGGT
>NZ_JBEOOL010000603.1:0-268 GCF_040309225.1 Pseudoalteromonas sp. GW168-MNA-CIBAN-0100
CTTGTGATTGGTGGCGTTCAATAATACGTTTGCTTGCGCGTTCTAGTTTTGCTTTTTTGCGGCTTAACTCATCGAATGTGCCGCTCCACTCTTTACTCGCATTGGACTTTAATTTACACCCATCAATGGCAAACATATTGCGGCCTATCAAGTCTTCCTCATCACATATCATCAGCACTTGCGTGAAAAGTGGCTCAATCTGTTCATGCATTTTAGCCACAAAACCCGCTATAGATGTGTAATGTGGCTGGATATCACCCGACACACT
>NZ_JBEOOL010000604.1:0-268 GCF_040309225.1 Pseudoalteromonas sp. GW168-MNA-CIBAN-0100
AATTAAGTGATCTATTTTGAGGCTGGAAAAACGTGTTAAGAGCTAGGCAAAAAATTCGCTATTTAGGTGTTCTAGATGAGCATTTTTTAACGCAGGTAGCGACACGTTTAGCCCCGCAAAATGATTAAGTATTAGTGCGGATTGGTATAACTGAGCAACAGCATGTTTTAAGGCTTGATGATCAATATGACTGCTCTCACCGTATAGTTATAAATGAGGTACAAATTGGTACTTTAAAATACCAAACACACGATCAACACGTTGAAAT
>NZ_JBEOOL010000605.1:0-268 GCF_040309225.1 Pseudoalteromonas sp. GW168-MNA-CIBAN-0100
CTCGAACCTCCACGATGTTGCCACCGCTAGGACCTGAACCTAGTGCGTCTACCAATTCCGCCACCTGGGCACGTTTTGCAGTAGCTGCTTGCTGCAAAGAAGCGAAATTATAGCGCCCCAATTATTCCTGTCAACACTTTTTTGCGATGCGCCGCAAACAGGCCGTCGCCGCGCGTGCTGGCGGCATTCCCGTCTTTTGGCGACACAGGCGGGTGATAGAATGACCCGCCGCCGTCAATATAGAACTGTCTGACGGACACCTCTATGT
>NZ_JBEOOL010000606.1:0-268 GCF_040309225.1 Pseudoalteromonas sp. GW168-MNA-CIBAN-0100
GATTGGCGTATCGAAAACCGTTTTCGTAAATCATCAATTAGCGGTAACTTTAATTCACCTTTCACAGAACAAGTAGGCAGTGCAACATCAATAGCAGAAAGCATTGGTGGCGCAGGTGCAACCTTGAGTAACGCGAACACCGGTGAAGCGTTTAACGATGGTTTAGCAATGAAGATGGTGACATTTGATGTCACAATGAATGACTTTGGATCTATAGTTAATGACTTTAAATTAACTAAATCGTTCGACGATGATACCAGTCTTACAT
>NZ_JBEOOL010000607.1:0-268 GCF_040309225.1 Pseudoalteromonas sp. GW168-MNA-CIBAN-0100
GCTCTTCTACGTCGAACTCTTCTAATAATTCAGTGGAAAAGTGTGCCACAATACGTTTTAATTGAGGGGTTGTGTTCATGCTATGTACCTAGTTATTGTTAATCAATGAGTACATAGTAGCTGGGTGAAATATTTTTAGATCACGTAAGAAAAGCAAACACAAAACGGCATAAGCCATTGAACTTAAAGTAAATAAAAAAGGTTTTTCTTTTTTTATTTAGAAAAACAAACGTAAAAAAATAAGTGTTTGTTTTATAATGAATATTAT
>NZ_JBEOOL010000608.1:0-268 GCF_040309225.1 Pseudoalteromonas sp. GW168-MNA-CIBAN-0100
TTTAAGCCCTATATGAGCGTCAGCAATGCGTTGGCGAATAGTTGGATTTTGGCTTTTACCATTGGCTTTGGCTATATCAATAATTTGATTAAGCTCATTTTGAAACTGCATTTGCTGACCTAAGGTCGACACGCCACGCTCAAAATTAAGTAAACCCATAGCAATAGCCCAGCCTTCACCTGGTTGCCCTACAATATCGTCGGCATCACATTCGGCTTGATCAAAAAATACCTCATTAAACTCAGAGGTGCCGGTAAGTTGCCTTATG
>NZ_JBEOOL010000609.1:0-268 GCF_040309225.1 Pseudoalteromonas sp. GW168-MNA-CIBAN-0100
CTATCTAGCTCCAAGGCTCTTATAATCATGGTTTTATGGCACCCTCTCAAAACGCCTATTGAGCGCAAAGTCAGTGGGCATAAAAAAATCAATGCGGCTCCGCCTCTTATTTTATGTTGCAGTTTTTTAATATTAATAACGCTAGGAGCATTGGCATTAAAACTGTCTTTTGCAACCTATGAGCCTATTTCCTGGATACAAAGTGCGTTTACGGCAACCTCTGCGGTGACTGTAACTGGACTGGTTGTAGTGGATACCGGTTCAGTGT
>NZ_JBEOOL010000610.1:0-268 GCF_040309225.1 Pseudoalteromonas sp. GW168-MNA-CIBAN-0100
GTCTAAAATAGCTGGGCTTACAAAGCCTGAACAGTTTTTAATGAAAATGGAAATGACACGCTTATCTCAGCCGATAGCGCGCTTTATTGACTTACGTGGTTTAGTGACTGGGCAGGTAAAGCCTTATGATCACAATGGCAAACAACATTTCATGGATGAAACAGCGATTGAAGTATTTGAAGCTGCGCTAAAACAACACGGTGGTTATACTCTCGCCGTTTATGAGGCAGTGATGAACACCGAAAATAATCATCGGGTGTTACAACGC
>NZ_JBEOOL010000611.1:0-268 GCF_040309225.1 Pseudoalteromonas sp. GW168-MNA-CIBAN-0100
CTGACGATACAGATCTAGAACGCATTGTTGTTACTGGTGATTTTCAACGAGAAAGCATTCAAACCTTAAGTGCTAGCGCCAGCTTATTTAGCGAAGATGAAGTTAATTTACGAGGTGCAACCTACCTAGATGAAATGCTTGGGAGTACTGCCAATATTAATTTTGCTTCTGGAGCTTCTCGCGGTCGTTATATTCAAATTCGTGGCGTAGGACTACGTTCACAGTTTGTTGACCCCATAAATCCTTCGGTTGGGTTAGTTATTGATGG
>NZ_JBEOOL010000612.1:0-268 GCF_040309225.1 Pseudoalteromonas sp. GW168-MNA-CIBAN-0100
GTCGTATTCGACGCACGGTGAGATCATGGTGCCGTTCTACATCTTCTACTCGATGTTCGGCTTCCAGCGGATCGGCGACCTCGCGTGGGCCGCGGGCGACATGCGTTCGCGCGGCTTCCTGCTGGGCGGCACGGCGGGCCGGACGACGCTGAACGGCGAAGGCCTGCAGCACGAAGACGGTCACTCGCTGCTGTGGGCGGCCTCGGTGCCGAACTGCGTGAGCTACGACCCGACGTTCGGCTACGAACTCGCGGTGATCATCCAGGAC
>NZ_JBEOOL010000613.1:0-268 GCF_040309225.1 Pseudoalteromonas sp. GW168-MNA-CIBAN-0100
CTTATCGGCTCCTATGCATACTATGCTTGAAACATTTCGGGCTTTATCGGGGAATAGGTGTATAGCAATAGATAAAAAGGTAGCAAACTCAGAATATGAGTTTAGGCATAGAAATGCGGCTATGGGGCATTTAATGAAGTCATTTGGTAACTTTGAAAATGAAGTGGATGATGTGCTTTGGGCTTACTTTAACTTTTGTGCTATTGAACTAAATTGTATTGAACTGGCAAAAGCGTATAATTTTTTAGCTAATAATGGGATTGATAAC
>NZ_JBEOOL010000614.1:0-268 GCF_040309225.1 Pseudoalteromonas sp. GW168-MNA-CIBAN-0100
GCTTGATAGCGATTAACTAAGGTTGAATTTTCAGCCACACGGTTATCTTTAAAAAAACGACAACCATTAGTGGTAATAGTACCGGCCATAGTTACGCCTAAATCTTTAAGCGCAAACGGCACTCCCAACAGCGGCGCGCTGGCCATTTTAGCTGTTCGCTGTGCAGTGCTTAATTGGTTTAACTTTTGTGCTTGCTCACGCGCTTGCTCAAAATGATTAACGGCTATCATATTAAGCGCAGCATTTGTTTCAAACCTTGCAATTGCAC
>NZ_JBEOOL010000615.1:0-267 GCF_040309225.1 Pseudoalteromonas sp. GW168-MNA-CIBAN-0100
TTTGTAACCAGCCTAAATTTTATTTATAAGCAGACTTTAACAAAATATAGTTATTGCATGCCTTCAAATTTGGTAAAAAATGAAAAATATAGTCAGCACACAATGGTTATATGCGCGTTTAGAGCAAGCTAAACTCGTTATTCTTGATGCAGGGATGTTGCGCGCATCCTTTATTGGGGAGTACTCTCCAATAGCTATGCTGCCTAACGCGCAGCGCTTTGATATTAAAAATGAACTAGCAGATCGCTCTAACCCATTACCTAATAC
>NZ_JBEOOL010000616.1:0-267 GCF_040309225.1 Pseudoalteromonas sp. GW168-MNA-CIBAN-0100
GTGATAGCGCTAGCAACTTACAAAATGCGCTACAAAGCATACCGCATAATGATATTAAGCATAGTTATAATAGCGTAGCAGCAGCACTCGATGTAATTTTGCCAACACAACAAAACGACACAGTTTTGATTGTTTTTGGTTCATTTTTTACCGTTGCTGGCGCTATTGATTACTTTAAAAAATAGAGAGAATATCGGTGAACTCAAGTTTTATAAATCGCTTAGTCGGAACAAGTATCGTGGTAATAGCAGCAATTGTGTTTATACC